>JAGHEC010000388.1 GCA_021159525.1 Deltaproteobacteria bacterium
GACCACTGCATCGGGCAGTGATGCCAGTCTGGAGGCATCGGTCCCGTATTCGGTCATGATCTTTTCACGGGTCTTCAGGTGAGCAAGGCCGACAATCTGCCTTATCTCTTCTAAGGCGAATGCGGGGATCATGGCCTGACCGGAAGGCGGGTCTTAAGGGCGTGTTCAATGGTCATTCGATCCATGTACTTAAGATCCCCTCCCATGGGGATGCCCAGGGCGATTCGGGTCACGGTGATATCAGGATATCTTTCAGATATAAGGCCTCCCAGAAAAGAGGCCGTGGCCTGACCCGCGGTGGTAGGATTGGTGGCCAGGATGACCTCCCGGATTTTTTCGGGTTCGAATCTGCGCAACAGATCGCTGACCTTGAGCTCTTCGGGGCCTACGCCGTCGAGAGGGGAAAGCACCCCGTTGAGCACATGGTATCTTCCCTTGAAGATCCCTGATGACTCCAAGGCGAGCTGATCTCCCGGGCCTTCCACCACGCATATGGATCCATTGGCCCTGCGTTCGTCCCGGCAGATGCCGCAGGGATCGTCATCGGTCAGATTGTGGCAGATAGAACAGAAACGGATCTTTTCCTTCACATCCAGCAGGCTGGCGGCCAAGCCTTCGGCCAAGGGCCTGTCGCTCCGAAGGATATGGAGGGCCACCCGGGTCGCCGATTTCTGACCAATACCGGGAAGCCTTGACAGATGCTCAATGAGCTTTTCAAGCGAAGGAGGATAAATGCCCATGTATTTCATCGAGGGATTGTCGATCCGGCCGAACCAGGGTCTCCCCCCGTTCAACGCCTCAATTCGTCAATCCGTTAATTCCTTAATAACACACCTACATCAACCCGGGCAGGCCGGGGAGATTCATCCCCTTGGTCAGCTTTCCCATTTCCTCATTGGTCATCTCTTTGGCCCGGGTCAGGGCATCATTGACCGCCGCAAGGATGAGGTCCTGGAGCATTTCCACATCGTTCGGGTCCACTACCTCGGGATCGATGGAAATGGAAAGGACCTCCTGTTTCCCATTGGCCACTACGGTGACCATCCCGCCGCCGGCCGAGGCCTCCACCGTCCGCTGGTTCAATTCCTCCTGCAATTCCGCCATCCTGGCCTGAAATTTTTGAGCCTGTTTCATGAGCTGGCCCATGTTAGGCATTCCTTTCATCTATGGTTCCTCCTATATCATCCGTTATTTTTGGGCCCGGATCGTTTTCTATCATATGCCCGTCAAAGAGGTTAAGCACTTCCCGCGCGGTTTTGGGTATGGCCTTCTTGCCCTCTCCTCCCCGGACCCTCGCGGCCGCCTGAGCAGGCGTCTTCCTTGAACGGCCCGGCATGGCCTGACCATGGGTGTGCAGCCTCACATCCATGTCCCTGCCGAAGAATTCCCGACAATAGTCCCTGAGCTGCCGGTAGCGTCCCGGATCCTCAAAGTACCGGGAGGAAAAAGACTCCCCCTTGCCTTCTATTTCCAGAACGTCCCCGGATAGACCCACGAACCGCCACTCCTTGAGAATACTGTGGGCAACCTGACTTTTGCCCGCCACAAAGGCCAAAAATTCTTCCCACCCCTTGCCTTTGCCCTCTTTGGGGGACCGTGAACCCTCTCCTGAATGATCCCCCGTACCCTCAGAGGGCCATCCTGCACCAGGATCTTTCAACGGTTCAGGACCCGCACAATCCCCAAGCCCTGCCGCGGCCCCTGTCAGTCTCTTTTCCAGAGCTGTAACACGTTTCAGGAGTTCCTCAAGGGAAAGGACATCCCCGAGGGTGCACAGCTTGACCATGGTGGTCTCCAGAACCAGCCGGGGATGGGAGGTAAACCTAAGATCCTCTTCGCGGTTAATCAAAAAACTGAGCAGAAGATGGAGCTTTTCCGTACCTGCCATCTCAGCCTGCCGCCTGATCTCCTCCTTGTCGGTGTCGCTAACAGCAATCAGGTCGTTTTGGGGGGCTATCAGGCAGATTAAAAGATTCCTGAACTGCTCCATGAGGACGCGATAGAACTCTTTGATATCATAACCGTAGTTATAGATCTGGTCCACGATTTGAAGACACCGCTCCGGCGCGCCCTCGATGATGGCTCGTGACGATGCAAAGACGACATCGCGGTCAATGATCCCCAGGACATCAGCGATATCCTTGTCCCGGACCGTCCGGCCGCTGAATGAGATGACCTGATCCATGAGACTTTGGGCGTCCCGCATGCTCCCTTCGGCCTCCCGCGCGATGATGCCCAGACCCGAAAGCGGGATGTCCACCCCCTCGTCCGCTGCCATTCTGCTCAGATGAGCCACGATATCCTTGGCCGGAATGCGTTTAAAATCGTACCGCTGACAGCGGGAAAGAATGGTGACAGGCACCTTGTGGGCCTCTGTAGTGGCCAATATGAACTTGACATGGGCCGGGGGTTCTTCAAGGGTCTTGAGCAGGGCATTGAAGGCCGGGAGGGTCAGCATGTGGACTTCATCAATCACATAGATCCGGTATTTGCTGGAGGACGGCATGTACTTAATGTTTTCCCGCAGGTCCCTGATGTCGTCGATACCCCGGTTGGACGCTCCGTCAATCTCCTGAACATCCACAGATGATCCCTCTGTGATCTCAACGCAGGATAGGCACTGGTTGCACGGGACCCCCGGTTCTCCCTGCTGGCAGTTAATGGCCTTGGCAAAAATCCGGGCGACCGAGGTCTTTCCCACGCCCCTCGGCCCGCTGAACAGATAGGCATGGGCCAGCCTGCCGGTCTTGATGGCATTCTTGAGGGTCCGGGCCACATGCTCCTGACCAATGACGTCCTCAAAGACCTGTGGACGCCATTTTCTGGCCAACACCTGGTACGTCATAGCGTGGGAAGTCTCCCGGTCAAACGGCCGCCGCAGGGAACGGCCTGATGATGAATGGCTTAGACATTCCTCGGATGGAGAGGGGATGGCAACAGCCACGGAAAAGGGAAAACACAAATTTCAGTGGCGGAGAGAGAGGGATTCGAACCCTCGGTACCGCTGTTGGCAGTACACGCGATTTCCAGTCGCGCTCCTTCGGCCAGCTCGGACATCTCTCCGATGTTCAGGCATCAACAAACCGGTTTTTATGTCTTTAAAACCAATGGGCAATGGGGGAGAGGGCGCGATCAGAACCCTCTTCCGGCGCCAAAAGCATATTGTAAATTCAATAAGTTGTATGCCGCCTAATTTTAAAATTGTCAGGCAATCACCCAACTGTTGTCAAACATTGGTTGCAGGATAGCTCATAATCAGAAAATGTCAAGCCATTTGCCGGCCCCGGATTTCCCTCCTCTCTGAAAGAAAAAATTAACGGCCAAAGGAGACTGAAAAACTCTATTTGTGGATGGACACGAACTAATTCCGGTCAAATCCTGATATGCTCGTGAATAACCGGATTGGGGATGTTTTTCGTTTTTTAAGAACCAAGCCGTTTGCCGGAGGAGGGAGTCTGTTTCTTCGTGGGATCCTTTTCTAATTTGCCGGGTTGCATGTTGGGGTTGCGCTTTTGGGCCTTGAGGCATGCAATCTCAGCATCTGCATCATCTCTGCCTGTTGTTGGATGGCGCCAGATTGCTGCTCGATAATTTCAGTCAGTTCCACTATGAAGGGGCATTTTGCGTCTTCGGGAATCTTCGGCATCTGTATGTTTGGTGGTCTCATGCATTGTTCAGATAGCACAGACGGCGATCCCGGTTCAGCTTTTTTTCACCCTGTATCCGAGCTTTTTGAGATGTTGCAGAAACAGGCTATCTACGTGACATCATCAAAAAAAGGGATGGCGGAGAGGGTGGGATTCGAACCCACGTGCCCTGCTCTTAACAAGGCAAGTCGATTTCGAGTCGACCCCGTTACGACCACTTCGGTACCTCTCCAGTTCAGAAATATGTCATCTTCCCCGGCGTTCCCGGAAGAATCGGCGCATCAGATCCTGACATGCCCCTTGCATGATCCCGGGTACAATCTCTATCCTGTGGTTGAGGCGGGCGTCCCGACCCAGGTCATACAGGGAGCCTGCCGCGCCCGTCTTTGGATCAAAGGCCCCGAATACCACCCGGGCGATTCTTGCATGCACAGCCGCCCCCATGCACATGGGGCACGGCTCTATGGTCACTACAAGAGTGCACCCATTGAGCCGGTAGTTGCCCAGCACCTCCCCTCCACGTCTCAGCGCAAGGATTTCAGCATGGGCCGTAGGGTCATTAAGCCCGATGGGCCGATTATGGGCCCTGGCCAAGATCCCAGCGTCCGGGCCTGCCAGGACAGCTCCCACCGGGACCTCGCCTTCTGCCAGTGCCGCCCGGGCCTCTTCAACGGCCTCCATCATTAAATAATAAAGATCATCCAACACGTTTCAATGCCTTTTACAATATTTTCCACGTCACAGTCAACACGATACCGCGTCGGGGCCGATGATTGGCGCCTGTTCAGGGTTCGGACAGAGGGACCGGGACACTGAAGATGTCATGCCGGCCTTGCTCGAAAAGGAAGCGGCCTCATCATCAAGCACAGCCTGAATAACATGGACAAACCGGTAAAATACGGCTGTTTTTTTCCGAATGAGCCGTCTGCCCAACCCCTCAACCATGTGTTCCCTCAGCCCTTTTGATATTTCTATCTGGACGCCCCGGCCGGTCCGGCATCGGTTGCAGAGGTTTCCGCGGCTTTTACCCTTCAACCCCGGTCTCAAACTCTCTTCTGCATGGAATCCGGCCTTCTTGAGCGCGTGGACGAAGCGTTGTTTTAGATCCTCATGTCTGCCGCCCACATAGACCTGTTCGGTTTCTCCGCAGCACCCGTGAATGGTCACAACCACATGGGCATCCCCGGCCATACTCGACAAAATGGGCTCATCAAATCGATCGCTTCCAATATGAAGGTCCGCATTTCCTGTCTCTTTTATCCCTTTAAAGGCGCCAAAACAATACCGATCCGCAGCAATCGCATCAGCAATGTCCCCGGTGCCGGGTTCGATCCCTCCGGCATGGGGGGCAATGATCGCAATTGCCGAGGAGGCCTGCCGCGCGATGATTATATAATCGACCCCCTCGGTTTGATCCCGGGCCAGGGCTTCAAAGCTTCGGTATAAATCCATCAAATCACCCTGCAAATGCCACAACCCATTTCAAAACACGCCTCGCCCGCTGCACGCAACCGGTTTACAGGTCCATGTTTCCCACGGGACAGAGATGAGGTTTTCTATAAAAGACATCCAGTTAAGAGAGCTGTCACTCGTAATAGCTCAACGAAAAGGGGTAGCAGGGTTTTTCTGAAGAGACCAGTCCTGAGGCCCGGAGCGGAAGAAAAATCATCCTGCCCCGCACTACGTTCGCTGTTATCCCCCGAGTTATCGACCTGAGACCGTCGCTCCATGTGAAGATCCCTATGGATCCCGCCATGGGGAGTCAGCCGTCCCGGCAATCGACAATTCTGAAAAAAGCGATCGGGTCAGGCCCGTGGTTGGCGCCGACGTGCTCCGGTCTCCTGCGTTAACATGTACAGGATGCCCGCGATAAGGCAGCCGCCAGCGCACGGGGCAAAAGACAGCATAAATGCCTGCGGCCCCCGGGACGCCTCAGGGTAGAGGGTCTGCATCATCCCCAGGTCCTGAAGGAAGAATGCCGGGCCGATCATGGTAAAGAAATTGATGCCGGTCATAGCGGTTTCTGCCATCCCCATTGGCATCCGTTCCCTGATGTGGACATAAATGAGCAATCCAGAAGACCGAATAATCCCGAATGCAAAAAAGAGAAGCGTCAGGATCCCGAACCCTGTTGCAGCCGGAAGATCTGCCAGGATGGAGAGCACCGCAACAAGCATGAGCAGCCGCCCTGACACAAGCCATTTTCGGGTCCTGAACCACCTGTCAGACAATGGTCCCCACAGCCGTCCCCCGGCGGTCACGCCCCGACCCTGCGCGACTGCTCCTATGCCTCGCCAGGCTCCTTGCCCCCGCGTTCTCCCCCGAACTGCATATCGTAAAGCTGCTTGAACCGTCCATTCAGGTGCAGCAGCTCACGGAGGGTTCCCGATTCTACAATCCGTCCGGCCTCCAGGACAAAGATGCGGTCGGCCCGCACGATAGTGCTGAGCCGATGGGCAATAATCAGGATAGTCAGGGTTCCTTTAAGACCTTCAATTGCCTTCTGGACGCGGCCTTCGCTTTCAGCATCCAGGGCCGAGGCCGCCTCGTCCAGGATCAGAATGGCCGGGTCCACCAGAATGGCCCTGGCAATGGCAATCCGCTGTCTCTGCCCGCCGGACAGGAGGCTTCCCTGATCCCCTATCAGGGTCTCGTACCCATGGGGCTGGGCCATGATAAAGTCGTGGGCATGGGCCGCCTTTGCAGCAGCAATCACCGCCTCCATGCCCTTTTCCGGATCCCCATAGCTGATGTTATACCGGATGGTTTCATTGAAAAGGAGGACTTCCTGATTCACGATCCCTATCTGCCTGCGCAGGGATTTAAGGGTCACATCCCGGATGTCGATCCCGTCAATGCAAATCCTCCCTTTTGATACGTCGTAAAAACGGGGTATCAGGGAGAGGAGAGTGCTCTTGCCTGCGCCTGTTGACCCCACAAACGCCGCCATTTCCCCCCGCTTGATAAAAAACGAAACATCCTTGAGCACTTCCTCGTCCGGTGAGTAGCCGAAACTCACCCTGTCAAAGACGATGCTCTCCCTGTGCCGCGGGAGCAGGACGGCGCCCGGTTTGTCCTGAATGTCGGAGACGGTCCCCATAATGGCGAACACACGTTCGGTCGCGCCTTGAAGGGTCTTGACCTGATTGTTGACCAGGGCCAGCCTCTTGATGGGACGGTAGACCCGTGAAAAGGCATAGGCCATGGCCATCAGCTCCCCCAGACTGTGATGGAAATAGACCTTTCCCACAATCAAGACTCCGGGCATGACCAGAAAAACCACTGAATCCATCATGGGCCCGAGCCCCAACTGCCACCGATTCCAGTGCATGATCCGTTTATACAGGTTTTCGGCCAGCTCCGAGAACCGCTTCACCTCCCGTTTCCCCGTGAAAAAGCCATGAACCAGCTTGAGGCAGAGCAGGGTCTCGTGGTAGGCCGAGGTAACCTCCGCGGTAGCCTCCTGGACCCTGAAGGAATGCTTTTTTACCTTTTTTCCAAAAAGCCTGACCAGGAGGGCTATCAAGGGCACTGCAAAAAAGACCAGCAGGGTTAACTTGAGGTTCATCACAAAGAGGTAGATCAGAAAGACCAGGGCCGTGAGCGGATATTCGATCAGGCCTAAGAGCACCTCGGCAATCAGCCCCTGGAGCACGGACAGGTCGGCTGTGGACCTGGCAATCAGCTCGCCTGCCTTTCTCTTGTGATAAAACCCGGGTGAGAGCGAGATAAACTGGGTGAACAGGTCAATGCGGAGTGATTTGACGGCCCGGTTGGAAAATGCCGCGGCCGAAAGGCCCCCGAAGTAGGTGGCGACCGACTTGATAAAGACGGATACAAAGGCGACCAGCGTCAACAGCCCCAGGAGTTGATTCGGGGTGATGCCATCCACGATGGTCACCTCGGTCCGTTTCCAAGAAAACCACGAGCCGTCAAACTGGAGCCAGGGAATCTTCCAGGCCACAGGCGCGGCGCCTGTTTTCATTCCTTCATCAATAAAGGGCTGGAGGAGATAGGCGGGGATAACCACGAACACGGAAGATATGGCCATAAGCACAAGCGCGCAAATGACCATTCCGCGATGCCGCCGGACATAGGCGGCAATCTCTTTGCCTAAGATGATATCTATCATAAGAATCGGCGTAACCGTTCACGGGGTCTTGAGATCTCCCTGATATACTGATATGAAAAAATCGCATCAGCTCAATAATTGGGGGGATAACAGCGACCGTACCACAGGGGCA
>JAGHEC010000013.1 GCA_021159525.1 Deltaproteobacteria bacterium
GTCACAAAGAGACGGCACCCTCCCGGCAGTCGCGTCAGAAAAACCCTTCTGCCCCCATTTATTGAGCTGTTACCATGGAAGCCCGTAGACGAAGCAAAAACAGGGGAATTGAGCAGGTCAAACTCGCCCTTTATGGTTGGAAGGCATGGGCAATCTATGAAATCGAAACGGGTATTTCTTTGGGGCCATCAAAATCGATATCCCTGCCACGGAAAAATATATGGCAGCTACATCACGGCACGGCCGTACTAAATGGTAATAACCTTGTCTGCCAGTTGCATGGCCGTGACGATATCGAGCATGTTGGTCGTTTCACCCACCTCCTTTTCGCCCAACAGGTTAAAATGGGTCAGACAGGTGCCGCACACCAGAATATAAATTCCCGCCTTTTCATGCTCCTGAATAATCGGAAGCACTTCCGACCCCCTGATTGTCATCTTGACCCCGTTATTGACAAACACCAGACGCCACAGTTCGTCTCCCATTTCCTTGAGGGTCTTTAAAAAACTGGCCATGAGTTTTCGGCCCAGAACATCGTCGCCATGGCCCATGCAGTCGTTGGTTACCATCACCATGATCTTCTTGCGGGCGCCTTCCGCCTGTTCATTCACAATGGCCGCCGGGGCCGCGCTGTCGCCCACGGTTGCTGTGATATGGAATTCACCTTCCACCTCCTCAATGGAGACATCCAGTTTCCGGGAGGTCAGGAAACGGGCCACATTCTGCTTCGATGCCTCGTTATCCACCACCACCTTGATAATTTGGGGACGGTCCTTTTCGAGGGCCTCTTTTGTCTGCAACACCGGGGCGGGACAGGCAAGCCCGCGGCAGTCAATTTCCTTTATCATATCATAGGTCCTTCCAATGAAGCCCCTAAAACACCACAATTCGTTCTCTCGGTTCGGCTGTAACCTCTCCGATGACCGCTGCCGTTTCTATCCCCTCGGCCTTTAATTCAGCCACCAGGTCGCCGGCGCTTTCAGGGGACACACCGATAAGCAGGCCCCCGGAGGTCTGGGGATCAAAGAGGATATCCTGAATGAGGCAATCCACAGAAGCATGAAAATCAATCATAGATTCGCGGAATTCCCGGTTTTTGTAGGCCCCTGCCGGGATGAGCCCCATCTCTGCATATTCCACAGCCTCGGGAAGGATGGGGATATCCCTGCTTACCAGCCTGATGCCGAAGGGCGTATCGCAAATCATCTCGGCCATGTGGCCAGCCAGACCGAAACCGGTTATATCCGTGCAGCCATGGACAGGATACCGGGTCATAACCTCTGCCGCATCCCGGTTGAGCGTCGCCATCAGCCGGGTTACCTGCTCAATAATTTCTGCAGAGGCCAGCCCTCCCTTAATGGCCGTATTGACGATTCCGGTGCCCAAGGGCTTGGTCAGGACAAACCGGTCTCCGACCCTCAGATCCTTTTTGGTCAGGATCCGGTCCGGGTGAACAAAGCCGGTCACGGACAACCCATACTTAAGCTCCTTGTCTTCCAGACTGTGGCCCCCCATCAGCACCACGCCGGCTTCGCGCATCTTGTCCACGCCGCCCTGGATGATCTGACGAAGGATGGACATGTCCATATCCTTGACAGGAAATGAGACCAGGTTCATGGCGGTCTTGGGAACACCCCCCATGGCATAGACATCGCTCAAGGCATTGGCTGCGGCGATCTGTCCGAACCAGTAGGGATCATCCACAATGGGGGTAAAAAAATCCACGGTCTGGATCAGGGCGATATCATCCGTAACCTTATACACGCCTGCGTCATCCGCCCGCTCCAGCCCCACGAGCACGTTTTCATCAGTCGGGAAAGTCATCCCGCACAAGGCCCGTTCCAGGTCCCCTGGAGGCAGTTTGGAGGCTCACCCTGACCCGGCAACGGTCTCAGTCAGCCGCAGCGCCCTTTTCTCAACCATTCCGTTTACCTTTTTCAGTCACCCTCAGACTCTTGAATCACCGAATTCTTTATTCCCTGGCTGCTTCCAGATCCGCCAGGAGCATCTCCAGATCCAGTTGGTATTTGTCTGACACATTCCGGACCGATTCAAAGAGCGACCGGCAGCAGATGCACTCCCCGGCCCGGGCATCATATCGCTTGAATACCGACTCGGTCTCCCGCCAGAGGGAAACCACGTCCAGAACCGTCATCTCGGGATCGATACGTCCATTATGGTGAGACATGAGGATTCCCTGACATCATGCGGGGTTCTTTCAGGCCCAGGGACTCGGGGATGTGCTTCACAATCTCCCTCACCCGGGTAACCGGGATGGGCCGTGCCGGACGGCCTGCCAACCGGTTGGCCCGGGCTGGCAGCACAGCCGCTTTCTTTATCTCGATGCCGGCCCCGATCAGGGCCGCCACAATGCCGGTCACCGTGTCACCGGCACCGCAAATCGCCTCCATTGCCTTTTCTACTGACATATCAATATTAGCATAAATCGTAATAGTTCAATGAACAGGGACAGGAGGGTTTTTCTGACGCAACTGCCGGAAGGGCTCCGTCCCTTATTGGCTCGCTTCGCTCGGCTCAGGCCCCACCCTTCGGGCGGGTGGAAGAAAAAATATCCTGTCCCGGTGGTACATTCGCTGTTATCCCCCTACTTATTGAGCAGATACCATAAATCCCTTTTTGATCGGCTATATAGTCCGGCTCCCCTTTTACGAGCGAGGAGGCCCCAGCATTCTCGTGCCGACAGGCACATTCAATAAGCGCGGGTGTCTTCATGTTCTCGTATGCCAGTTGAAGGGCGTAGCCCCAGAGGGTATGGCCGATCAGAGCAGGCGCCGGGGCCTCCTCGATGTGTCTTCCCATCATCTCCCGGGCCAGGCAAGGGACATCAGGACACCCCCGTTCCAAGACATTTACCACGCTATGCGTCTCCTTATCAACCCTCAATTCACCCCTGATGTACGACACAGGCTATCTGTTGAGAGAGGGCGAGGAGGGGGCGGGGTCATCCGAAACCTGAACCGCATCAGAGACATTCCCTGATCGAGGGAGCCGGTGTGAAAAGGCCCCGAAGAACAACCCTGAATCCTTGGACCCAATAAACCCTTACAAATAACCCAGAGCCGCAGAGACCATAATGTAGACCGCCATGGTGATGAGCACGGCGAGAAGCGAGCGACTTGGCCTGATGGAAAAAGCGCCGCTCAAACCGATGACAATCAAATAGACGCGGTACAGCTCGAAAAAAAGCCCCACCAGAGGAAGCCAGGCAACCAAATTCACGGCCGAGGCGTATGCATTGACCCGAAATGCCGATTCGTAAGACCCCTCAGCCCTGAAGACCCTTTTGACAATACCAAAAAGGATTCCCGCAGTAATAAACGGGAACAGGATTCCGGGAAAGAAAGTTTTGAGCATAATCTCTGGATCTTTTTGGAGAAGGCCGAAAATGACCACGTGAAAGAGAACGCATGCCGCCATGTAAAGAAACGGCCCCCGGAAATCGCCCCCCTTTTTCATGGCCGCGAAAAAGACCTTGGGGGATAGAAGGACCGCCTTGGATGTATGGTAGAAACTCTTAAAAAAGTTCCTTGGGTTAAACTCCATGGAAGGTGTTTCGTCCATTTCAGCCTCAACATCTTTCGAACGGTAGTCTTCATTCATCAGTTGACTGCCCTGTCCTTTTCCACCGGGAGTTTGCCGTCTCCATGGATCCGGGCCAGCTACAAAAACACACGCTTTCTTCAAAAAATGTTTGCTTTTTTCACCGGCATTTTATATCATTTTACGCGGTCTTTCAAGTTCTGCCAAAAAAGCTCCTGCAACGACAATCCGGCCCGACTCGGGGCGGTCGTAACAGCTCAATAAATGGGGGCAGAAGGGTTTTTCTGACGCGACTGCCGGGAGGGCGCCGTCTCTTTGTGACTTATCAGTGGGGGAAGCCGCAGCTCGACGAAGTCGAGAATGCGGAGGGGGCA
>JAGHEC010000291.1 GCA_021159525.1 Deltaproteobacteria bacterium
CCGGCACTAGGTTCGCAGTTATCCCCCTAATTATTGAGGTGATACGATTATTCTAATTAGTGCCTGAACGAAAATCCAGTTCGGGCAGGGCTGAGGTTTAATCGCGCTGACGTTCGGATTTACCCTTCGTCATCAGGCGATTTCTCGGCCCGTTTCTTCGCCTGTTCAATCAATTCCACCAGCGATGCGGTCTTTGTCTTATTCGGGCGCGTGAAGGCCTTGTCCCATTCCTCGGGCGAAAGTTCTTTCCTGAGATAGTCTTCTACCAGAAAATGCGGATACCAGCAGTCCAGGGTCCTGAAACAGGGAAGGCCATAATTTTCCCTTCGGCAATAGGAAAAAGTGATCTGGTGGCCCAGCCTGGGACAGCGGATCCGGTAATCATCGCCCGGCGGCGTGCTTTCCTTTTTCATGGCTATTGCGTGTTCATAAGGTTTTGAGGTTTAGAGCTGGGTTTCAAAACACTGCCGGAGGTCAGGCCCCTGACCTCCGGCAGAGACAAGGGTGTCTCGGTTGACAGGGCCTAAATCTTCGGGGCCCTGTACTGGTTGGGTTTGGGAAGGGGGTCGATGTCTGCCAGTGCCCGTTTGATATCATCTGCCGGAAGGGGATAGTCGGCCAGCCGACCCTCAAAATAGGCCTGGTAGGCCGCCATGTCCACCAGACCGTGCCCGCTCCAGTTGAAAAGGATGACCTTTTCCTTGCCTTCCTCTTTGGCCTTGAGGGCCTCCTTGATGGCCACGGCAATGGCATGGTTCGTCTCGGGGGCGCTGATGAAACCCTCTGTCTTGGCAAAGGTCAGGCCTGCCTCGAAGGTCTCCATTTGATGAACCGCCATCGGTCGAATCAGATTGTCCAGGATGAGCTGACTGATGATGGGGGCCATCCCATGATATCGGAGACCTCCGGCATGAATCGGGGCCGGAATGAAGTTGTGACCGAGGGTGTGCATGGGTAGAAGGGGCGTCATCTGAACCGTGTCCCCGAAGTCATAGGCGAACGGCCCCTGGGTCATGGTAGGGCATGAACTGGGTTCCACGCCGATAATCTCGATCTCCTTACCGTGAATCTTGTCGCACACAAAGGGGAGGCAGTTTCCTGCAAAATTGCTTCCGCCGCCAGCGCACCCGATAACCACGTCAGGATAGTCGCCGGCAATGGCCATCTGCTTCTGGGTCTCAAGTCCGTTGATGGTCTGATGAAGCATGACATGATTAAGAACGCTGCCGAGGGAATATTTGGTGTCTTTTCCCGTAACCGCGGCCTCCACCGCCTCGCTGATGGCAATGCCCAAGCTCCCGGGCGAATCAGGGTCTTCGGCCAGTATCTTTCGGCCTGCCTCGGTCTCGGTGCTGGGGCTTGCCACACAGTTGGCCCCCCACGTCTGCATCATGAGCTTACGGTAGGGTTTCTGATTGAAGCTGATCTTGACCATGAAGACCTTACATTCCAGGCCGAACATGGCGCAGCACATGGAGAGGGCGCTTCCCCACTGACCCGCCCCGGTCTCCGTGGTAATCCTTTTGGTGCCGGCTACCTTGTTATAATAGGCCTGAGCAATGGCTGTATTGGGCTTGTGGCTTCCCGGAGGGCTTACCCCTTCATTCTTGTAATAGATCTTGGCAGGGGTCCCCAGGAATTTCTCGAGATTGTAGGCCCTGTAAAGAGGGGTGGGTCGCCAGATGACATATTTTTCCAGGACCTCCTGGGGGATGTCGATCCACCTCTGGGTGCTCACCTCCTGCTCGATCAGATTCATAGGGAAGATGGGGGCCAGATCATCAGGCCCGACAGGCTGTCCTGTCCCGGGATGGAGCGGCGGTTCCATCGGCGTGGGCATGTCTGCCATGATGTTGTACCATTGACGCGGCAATTCCGACTCGGGTAAAAAAATCTTTTTGACCTCCATAGTTCCTCCTTTTCCCTTGGGCGATTACCCATCCAGTTGTTTATGTTAATCCGTGGCGTCTTTTGCCGCGGATTGGCCTTGCGCCGTTTTCCGGTTCACACGCGATGATGGTATTTGGACACCGCGGGCTCAGCCCTGAACCGGCTGTGGAGAGAAAATTAAAACCCGTTTCTGAAAATGGGTTGAACTGGAGAACAATAAAGAACGACCCGACCGACAGGTTTCATGAAGAAGACCGGAGGGTAAGGAATCCATTCAAACCTGACCGCGTCATGTTGCGCCCCCATGCGGGCTAAACAAGCTTGTGCGAAAAAACAGGAGAGAGCGTAATGAATTCCTTTCATCAAGTCAAGAAACAAAAACCGATTTCAGTTCGTCCTGAATATACTTGAGGCGATCCACCTCCTCCTCCCCTATATCCCTATCCCATGCCCGGGACTGGATCTTTTTGCGCAAGGCCTTGAGTTCATTTTCAAGGTCAATGATGGTATTCAGCATGAGAGACTGCATGTCGGCTGCGGCCTCTTCTTCAGGGGGAATTTCGGTTGCCAGCTCTCTTGGCTTGAGGATGAGACGCTCTTTCCAGGTGGGTATATGGACCACCAGGTTGAGCCTTTCCTGGATCTTTTCGGCCAGGGCTGTGCTGGCAACGGTCTCGCCATGCACCACAAACACCTTCGGGTTGGATTCAAAATGGGAGACCCACTCCAGAAGGTCTTCTTGGTCGGCATGCGCGGAAAATCCGCCGATTGTGAAAACCCGTGCCCTGACTGCCACATTTTCCCTGAATATCTTCACCTGCCTGGCGCCGTCCACGATCTGCCTGCCGGTGGTCCCCTTGGCCTGGAAGCCCACGATCACGATGCTGGCCCCCGGCCGCCAGAGATTGTGCTTGAGGTGGTGCTTAATCCGTCCGGCCGTGCACATGCCGCTGCCGGCAATGACAATGGCAGGACCCTTTGCCTCGTTGATGGCCATAGACTCCCTGGTGGTGGGGGTGAAGTGGAGATTGGGCATGTCAAAGGGATCATATCCTGAATCGACAATCGCGCTGGCCTCTTTATCATAATAGGTTCTGTTCTTTCGGAAAATTTCCGTGGCCTTGATGGCCAGTGGGCTGTCCAGATAGATGGGGATGTCCGGGATCAAGCTGTTCCGCAGGAATTCGCTCAGGATATAAAGGATCTCCTGAGTTCTTTCCACGGCAAAGGCCGGGATGATGATCTTTTCGCCGGCCGCAACGCTGTAGCGGATGGCCTCGATCATTTCCTGCTTGCTCTCCTTAAGAGAACGGTGCCGTCGATTGCCATAGGTGGATTCCACGAAGAGATAGTCTGCATTGAAGATTTCATGGGGGGCTTTGACGATGAGCTGATCCTTTTTCCCCAAATCCCCGGAAAACACGATCTTGAGGGATTCCGTGCCTGCTTCGACCCAGAGCTCCAGTATGCAAGAGCCCAGGATATGCCCAGCGTTCCGCAGTCGGGCCTTGACGCCGGGTTCGATGGTAAAAATCCGGTCCCGCTCCATAGGCTGAAAGAATTTCAGACTTGCCTCGGCATCCTCCGTGGTGTACAGGGGCTCAACATCGGTCCGGGCCTGGCGCCTGTTCTTGCGGGTCTGCCATTCGGCGTCCATTTCCTGGATGTGGGCCGCATCCAACAGCATGATCTCACAGAGTTCTGCAGTGGGCGGCGAGGTGATAATCCTCCCGGTAAAACCGTCCTTCACCAGTTTCGGGATCCGGCCGCTGTGATCGATATGGGCGTGGGTGAGAAGAAGGGTCTCGATCTCCTTGGGATCAAACCCCCATGGCCCCTTGTTGCGGTCCTCCATCTGCCGGCCGCCCTGGAACATGCCGCAGTCCACCAGGATCTTTTTGTTATGGGGCGATTCCACAAGATAACACGATCCTGTTACAGAGCCGGCCCCTCCCAGGCACGTCACACGAATCATATGAATCTCCTTAAAAAAGGCGCAGAGGAAACAAGGTGAAGGGTCAAACCATTCCAGCCGTCAATCCAGGATCGGATGCCGGTATATCTTCCCTGCATAGTTTTTGACTGTCAGCCAATGGGGCGTCCTTTTCACCACATACTCCGGCAGGAGCAGGACCTTCCCCCCGCCGGCAAAGAGGTCAACAGCAAAATGGGGGACGCACAAACCCGAGGTATGTCCCTGGAGTACGGACATGATCTCCATGCCTCTTTGGAGTGGGGTCCAGAAGTGGGACGTCCCCCGCACAGGGTCCGCCTGGAAGAGATAGTAGGGCCGGACCCGAATTGTCAAGAGTTTTTGCATCAGGGTCATGATGACCTCGGGTTGGTCGTTTACGCCCTTGAGGAGAACGGTCTGACAGCCTAAGGGGATCCCCGCATCGGCCAGGCGTCCGCATGCCAGCGAGGCTGCAGGGGTGATTTCGCGGGGATGGTTAAAATGGACATTAATATAAAGGGGCTTGAAACGCCCCAGGAGATGGGCTAATCGGGGTGTGATCCGTTGTGGGAGCGTGCAGGGGATGCGAGTGCCAATCCGGATGATCTCTACGTGGGGCATCTCTTTCAACTGTGTCAGGATCTCAGCCAGCTTGCCATTGTTCAAAAGGAGCGGGTCTCCTCCTGACAGGAGCACATCTCGAATCTCCTTGTGACTTTTGATATATGACAGGCCTTCCCGGATAGAGCCCCCGGAGACCATGGATTCCCGTCCCACCTTGCGCTTGCGATTGCAGAACCGGCAGTGCATGGCGCAGCGGGACGAAACCAGAAACAGGACCCGGTCCGGGTACCGGTGGGTCAGTCCGGGAACAGGCGAGTCGCCCTCCTCATTGAGGGGGTCTTCCACGCCCGCTTCATCCGAAATCTCGCGTATGTCGGGGATGCACTGTTTGTAGATAGGGTCACCTGTCTCCTGGATGAGGCCCAGATAATAGGGATTGATCTGCATGGGATAGCGGGCCGTCACCGCCTCCAGGGCTTTTCTGTCCGTTTTAATGGATGGCGGCAGATTCCGGGGAGCGGTGATGCTCTGAGACAGGATGGTTCGCCAGGGTGCCTCCGGACCGGGATGGACCATAGGACTTTTCACTGGAGCCCTCTTGCGCATTTCAAAAGAATGTCATGACATTTTGGACCGCAGTTAAAGAGGAGATCCAAGGCCGACAGATTGGGGATAAAGGGGCCCCAGAGCTGAGGATACACCGGGGGCCTCGGGGTGAAGAACTCAAGGGAAATTCCGGCATCATGAAACCGCCCTGCATCCAGATACTTTGCTGCCCCTTTCTGGGCCATAAACCGGTCGGCCCCCAATTTTGTGCAGATGTCCGCCGAGAGAAAGGGTTCGCTGGTTTCTATACCCAGTTCAGACAAAAGGATCATCCTTGCGGAGATCCGAAAACAGGTCATCAGGTAACGGAGGATGGTCAGGTTCAGATCCATCAATTTCTCGAATCCCGGCGAGAAGAGCTTTTCCACAAAAGCCTCGTGCTCCTGGAAAAAGGGGGCGTGACTGTAGGCGGTCTTGAGAGTAGCAAGATGTTTGGATGCCCAGCGCCCCTCATGGCAGATCTTCACCTTGTGAATCCGCTGGAGCCCAAGGCCTTTTTTCCAGACCGGCACCGTCAGGTAAAGAGGACCCTGATCATTCTTGAACCGGTTTCGCGTAAGCCAGGTGCTCCTCATGGGGAACTGGACCGTATCCATGAGGACAAGGACGTCTGAACAAAGGGCCTTGGCAAAGAACCCGGGGAAAGGGGCAAAATACGGCTGGTATGCAGACACGATCATTATGAATCGGGCAAAATGCATCACCTCAATAATTAGGGGGATAACTGCGAACCTGGTGCCGGGGCAGAAGAATTTTTCTTCCGCTCCGGGCCTCCGGGCTGGTCTCTTGAGTGACTTATCTGCGGGGGACACCCGCCTGCCAACGCCAATTGAGCGTTCTTGCCA
>JAGHEC010000466.1 GCA_021159525.1 Deltaproteobacteria bacterium
TGGGTAACAAGGCAATGGCGGGCAGGCTTGCCCCTTTGGCATTCCCGCATTCGTCGAGCTGCGGCTTCCCCCACTGATAAGTCACAAAGAGACGGCGCCCTCCCGGCAGTCGCGTCAGAAAAACCCTTCTGGCCCGGGTTATTGAGCTGTTACTAAGAAGGGGTTTCTTTTTCCAAGACGCCAAAAAGCGCTATGGGATCCTGGGACATCATCATTCAAAACGGCGCGGTCCTGACCATGGACGACAAAAATTCAGTGATTGAAGACGGCCAGGTCTGCATCAGGGGCGATGCCATTGTGGAGGTCCGGCCGTGGACCCACAAGGATCCTGGTGCGCACGTGACGATCGACGCCAAGGGGGGGCTTATCCTCCCCGGTCTCATAAACGGACACACCCATGCGGCCATGAGCCTTTTCAGGGGCCTGGCCGATGATCTTCCGCTCAGGGATTGGCTGAATCACTACATCTTCCCCGTTGAAAGGAGGATCGACGCCGGATTTGTCTATACAGGGACCCTGTTGGCCTGCGCCGAGATGATCCTCTCCGGCACCACCACCTTCTGCGACATGTATCTTTTTGAGGACCATGCGGCAGAGGCCGCAGCAAGGGCCGGGATGAGGTGTTTGGCGGGCGAGGTCCTCTACGATTTCCCTTCGCCCAATTACGGGGATCTTGAGAACGGGTTTGCCTACACCGAGGCCCTCATCCGGAAATGGGAGGGACATCCCCTGATTTCCGTTGCGGTGGAACCCCATTCTGTGTTTACGTGCAGCCCGGACCTGCTGATTCGGGCGAACGAGACAGCGGCGGTCCATGATCGGCCCCTTATTATCCATGTGGCGGAAACCCTGCGCGAGACCGCAGAGATCCGGGAACGCTACGGCAAGACCCCGGTTGAGCACCTCGATTCCCTGGGCCTCCTGGGGCCCCGCCTGATAGCGGACCATGCGGTCCATTTGACCGAGCAGGAAATGGACCGCATGGCAGAGTGCGGGGTCAGGGTGGTGCACAATCCCGAGAGCAATATGAAGCTGGCCTCCGGCATCGCGCCGGTGCCTGATCTGATAAAGCGGGGGGTGAGCGTGGGCCTGGGGACGGACGGATGCGCCTCCAACAACAATCTGGACGTTTTGGCCGAGATGGATATGGCCGCCAAGATCCATAAGGCCCGGGCCATGGATCCGACTGTCATGGACGCGGCGACCGTGGTACGCATGGCCACCAGTGAAGGGGCACGGGCCCTGGGTCTCCAGGATCAGATCGGGTCCCTTGAACCGGGCAAAAAGGCGGATGTGATTGTTGTGGACATCAACAAGCCCCATTTGACGCCCATGTACAGCCCGTTTTCCCATCTGGTGTATGCGGCCCGGGGGAGCGACGTCAGCCACGCGGTCATCAACGGTCAGGTGGTTATGGCCGATCGCAAGCTGCTGACCCTGGATCTGAAAGAGGTTATGGGACATGCCAGGGAGAGATGCACAGCGGTCAGGAAATGGCTCTCGGAGGGATGAGGTACAGCACATAACCGGACCGCGATATTTGGAGGGAAGGGGTCCGGTCCGCATAAGGGGTTGAGGATCATGGCTGTCGGGATAAAACGCTTTGTGGCGTTGGGAAGCCGATTGAAAGGGGTCCCTGAGGTGGATACCCTGGGAGTCCGGCCCAACTTTCTGGACTATACCCCGCAAGAAAGGGACCGCATCCTGCATGCGGATACGGTTCTGTTCCCCACCCTCAATTATGCCCAGTTTCTCGCCACGGCGGGAAGGAAGATCTTTCCCAGCCTGGAGACCTATTTGTATGCCGATGAAAAGATCAAGCAGACCACTCTCTTTTATATGTTGGGCATTCCCCACCCCCGCACGCGGGTCTATTATCGCAGGCACCATCAGGACATCCTCAGAGATTTCGGCTTTCCCTTTGTGGCCAAGATCCCCAGGTCTTCTGCGGGGGGAAGGGGTGTCTACAGGATCGACGGCAAGGAGGCTCTTGGGGCCTATCTCGAGAGAAACACAGTTGCCTATATTCAGGAATATGTCCCCCACAGGCAGGACCTCCGCGTGGTGCTGATCAATTACAAGCCGGTCCTGGCCTACTGGCGCATTGCCTCGCCGGGGGATTTCAGGAGCAACCTGGCCCGGGGCGGGACCATCTCTTTTGAAGACATCCCCCCGGAGGCCGTGGAAACGGCCCGGGAGGCTGCACGGAGATGCAGATTCAATGACGTGGGGATGGATCTCATTCAGCTCAAGGGCCGCTGGCATGTGATGGAGGCCAACATGAAATACGGCAGGAAGGGCCTCAAGAAAAAGGGGCTGGATCTGAAGGAGATCCTGCGGCAAAAGCTCCTCTCGGGAGACCTGGATTGAAACGCGTCCTTATCATCTTTCTTCTTTTTGTGATCCTTGTGCCCTGCGGTTTGCTGGGCTACTTCTACTATACGGTGAACCGGGAGGCGTCCACGCGCATCGAGCGGGGGGCTATTGATGAAGTCATTGCCTCGGAGAGCCCTGTCTATTACGCGGACGGCCGCACGCCCATCGGGGTCTTTTTCGATACCGTGCATCGGAAGTACATTGATTATGAGGATATCCCCAGGACTTTTGTCAAGGCCCTGATTGCAGCGGAAGACCAGGATTTCTTCAATCACAGGGGGTTTGACCTCAAGGCGGTCATCCGGGCCTTAATCGCCAACATAAGGGCAGGTCGTGTTGTCCAGGGCGGAAGCACCATCACCCAGCAGACGGCCAAGAATGTGTTTAAACGGGAAAAACGCTCTTATGTATCCAAACTCAAGGAGGCGATTCAGGCCTTTATCTTGGAGAGGCGGTATACCAAGGAAGAAATCCTTGAGATGTATGCCAACCAGTTTTTCGTGACCGGGTATGGAAAGGGATTGGGAGTGGCGTCCCAGTACTTTTTTGGAAAGGAGCCCCGGGACCTTGATTTGGTGGAGGCCGCCTTTATTGCCGGATCCCTGAAGGGGCCGAACCGATACAACCCCTTCATCAAAAAAACTCAGGCGGAAAAAAAGGAGGCCCGACGTCTGGCCAAGGCCCGAAAGGACTATGTGCTGAACAATATGCATGAACTGGGTTTTATCAGCCCCGAGGAATATGCCCTGGCCCTGGAAAGAGAGGTTCCTTTTGAAGAGGGAAAGGTGACCTACCGGCTCAATGTGATCCTGGATTATGTCCGGAACCAGCTTGAATCCGATTATTTCAGGGCTATTCTCGAGGAGCAGGGCATTGACAACATCGCTACCTCCGGGATCAGCATCTATACATCGGTGGATAAGGAGATCCAGGAAGCTGCGCTTTCGAGCCTCCGTCGCCGGCTCCCCTTGATGGATGTGGAACTGAACGGCTTCAGGCCCTGCAAGGAGGGGGAGGCCCGCGACGGGCCGGTGAAAAAGGGAGGGAAAGGAACAGGGGCCGGGCTTCCCTTTTTATCTCGGATCACGGCCGTCAATCCGGACCCGGAAAACGGTCGGCTGATGGTGGCATGGGACCATGGGGGCGGGGTAATCGATTTTGATGGATTTAAGGCCATGGGCTCGGCCTGGCTCAAGTCCAGAGAAGGTCCTTGGGCCGAATTCGGGCGAGAGCATGTCCCGGCCTTTTTAAGGACCTTTCAGGCGGGCGAGCGCGTGGCGGTGCAATACGCCGAGGCCCCGGATGCAGCCACGGAAGAGGACGCCGGGACCAAACTGACGCTCACAGCCATACCCGAGATGGAAGGGGGGATCGTGGCCCTGCAGCGGGGGATGGTCCGTGCCATGGTGGGCGGTTACTATGACCGGTATTTCAACAGGGCCGTGCATGCAAGGCGGCAACTGGGCTCCATCTTCAAGCCGATCGTCTATGCCGCGGCCCTCATGCTCAAGTGGAACAACCTGGATTCCCTAAAAAACAAAGAACAGGTTTACCGGTTTGAAGCGACCACCTATTTACCACGGCCTGACCATGAACCCAAGAGCGATATCGTGTCCATGACATGGGCCGGGGCCAAGTCCGAGAACCTGGCAACGGTCTGGCTTCTCTACCACCTGACCGACCATCTCAACCTGAGCGAGTTCCGCAAGGTGGTCAATCTGGTGGGGCTCGGAAGGGGCGAGGGCGAGTCATATCAGCAATACAAGGCCCGGATCAGGGATCAATACGGCGTGGTGGTGGACCGGGATACCCTGATGGAAACAGCCCTTGAAGAATCCAAAAAAGAGGTCAAGACAGACATTATATTTTCAGGCCAGGAGTCTGTGCTGAAGACTCTTGGCCGGCTCTATTACGGTCTCGACCGCGGGGAGGAGACGACCGGAATGGAGGAATCCGGGGTCCGACCGGACGTGCGGTATAACTACCGGAGGCTTCTAAGCCTCGACAGGGAGATGCGGTCACGGTTCAGGCGGGTCTTGGGGATCCTCCGCGATCATGCCGACATCAACAGCCCCGCGGTCGCTCATTCAGTATCCCAAGACCTTGCCAATTTCTACAGGGTCGGCGAACCAGGCGGAGAGCTGCGGATTGTTTACACAGACGATCCCCAACGGCTGGTCCCGTCCGCATTAGTCCCGGTCACACCTGCATGGCTCCGGGAAGAGGGAATTCATGCGGGGATGTCAGGAGACGTATGGGTTGACAACCTGATCCCTTCGGGCATACTGCACACCCTGGAGAATCGCATCCAGACCAATTACCTGAGATTGCTTACGGTGGAGCGGTACAGCCTGGAGAACCTTGCCCGGATCAGGGACTTCAGGACCCTTGTGAATCTCTCTTTTGTGACGTGGCTTTCCCGGAAGATCGGCATATCCACCCCCCTGGAACCGGTCCTGTCATTTCCACTCGGACCCAATGCCATCAGCATCATGGAGGCGGCCCTGGCCTATGAAACCCTGATCACGGGAAAGCGGCGTGTCCTCTGCCCCGGCGGGGACGCCGGCATGGTCCCCATTATCACCAAGATTGTGGACAGGGAAGGGGAGGTCATCTACGAATATGTCCCGGAACCGGAAAGGGCCGTGTCTGCAAGGGTCTCCGTCCTGACAACAGAGATCCTGAGAAAGGTTATGGAGGTTGGAACCGGGCGAAAGGCCAGGGATGCGATCTGCATGTTCGGTGCCCCCGTCCCTACCTTCGGAAAGACCGGAACCGCCAATCGCTTCACCAATTCCAGCTTTGTGGGGCTGATTCCGGGCCCTGACCAGGAGACCGGTTTGCTGGACCTCAATGACGGGTATACGGTGGCCGCGTATGTGGGGTACGACGACAACCGGCCCATGAAAGGGAAACACACTGAAATATACGGGGCCTCCGGGGCCCTCCCGCTCTGGATTGATACCATCAATGCAGTCATTGAGAGCACTGAATTTCAAAAGGGGATCGAGCCGGCGGATGTTGTCTTCAGCGCGGCCCTTGTGGGGCCCAGGGCGGGCCAGGGCGATCTTAGGAGCGTACCGGTATCGTCCCTGACCGGTCTTCCTTTGGATCCGGGCAAGGCAGGCGGTTCATGGGCGGGGCCTTTTGTGATCAGCGAGGCGGAGATCCAAGGCGGTAAGTGGAAATTGAAAAGGGTGTTCGATCCCTTGGGAAAAGACGGTTTGCCCGTATGATGAAAGAAAGGATATGGCATTGCTGAAAAGGCTTTTAGGTATTTTTGTGATCCTGGGGGTTGCAGGGTGTGCGGGCGGGCCTCGGAAAGAGCGGGTCCGGGCGGCCCCGGCGCCGGTGGAGCATTCGGCTCTGCTGATCAATCAGACCTCGATCGATGACAGGATCCGGTTTCTCAAAAAGGTACTGGGAGACGATGAACTGCCCCCTGCCGATCGGGAAACCGTAGAGGCCGCGCTGTCTGCCTACCGCCGGCTCAGGGGGGCCTCGGGGTCCCGTCTCACGGAAAAGGACTATCAGCGCCTTATCCTGTCGCTGTTAAAGGCCGTGAGCGTGATGGACAAGGCCTACCTCGGCCAAAAGAGGATTCCGGAGGATGACAGGGCGGCCTTTGCCCGTTTTGTTGAGAAACGAAAGGCCCTTATTGCCCGTTATGCAGGGGGGGATGCCAAAGGGGTGATCCAGGATGCCCGTTTGCTTGAAAAGGCCTTTGGACCGTATGTCCTGACTGGAGAGGCGGGCATCCTGTATGCCCTGTCCCTGGCAAGGGAAGGGGATCTCAAAGAGGCCATTGCTGTGGGGAAGGCTGTTGCGAGCCGGCTCGAGGAGGTCCCTGACAGGGTGCAGCTCTATTTACAGATCGCCCGGTGGCAGCTCTCCCTGGGTAGGCTGGAACAGGCGGCCGAGACCTATGAAAAGCTGATCAATGTCCAGGATCAAAGGGCCGCCTTTGTTCAGGTGCTGGGTCAACAGATCGCCACGGCTCGAGAGGCCGGGATCGCCCCGAGCGGGCCGGGGTCGGATGTGCTCTGGCAGGAGGATAGGCATGCCACAGACCCGTTGCTGGAGAGGGTGCGTTCGCTGGTGCAGGAGCACGCCTACGACAAGGCGAGGCTCCTGATCCTGAGAGAGCGGATCCGTAGGGGGGAAGGCCCTGCAAACGAGGCATTGGACAGGGAACTGGAGAGGATCGCCGAACACGAAGCGGCATTTCAGGCCCGCAAGGAGATGAAAGGCCATGACGTGGCGAAGACCCGGGATGCGGCCCGAGAGATGATTGAGGCAGAGAAGTATGAGGCGGCCATCCAGACCATCGAAGAGGCGGATGATTCCTCCGGACTGGATCCGGAACTGCGTGCATTAAGGGAACGGGCCGTGGAAAGCCTCATTAACCGGGAGAGGAATCGGGCCGCGGAACTCTTCCTGGAGGCAAAAAAGGCCGATGATCCTTCTAAGAAAAAGGAATTGCTGGATTCGGCCTACCATATCCTAAAGGGGCTCATTGACAAGTATCCGTTGTCGCCCTTGAACCGGAAGCTCAAATCACATATGGCGGTGGTGCAGCAGGAGCTGGATCATCTGTAACCGTTCACGGCTGATTTTTGGTCAAATTTGGGAAGTCCGCCTCACGTGACAGCTCAATAACCCGGGGCAGGAGGGTTTTTCTGACGCGACTGCCGGGAGGCCCGGAGCACAAGAAAAATCTTCCTGCCCCGGCGGTACGGTCGCTGTTATCCCCCCAATTATTGAGCTGATGCGATTTTCTCATATCAGTATATGAGGGAGATCTCAAGACCCCGTGAACGGTTACGATCATCTGTGGACAGGTACGGGGGCGGGTTTCCAGCGAAAATTCTATTCCCATTCGATGGTGGCGGGGGGCTTGGAAGAGATGTCGAAAACAACCCGGTTGACCCCCTTGACGCTGTTGATGATCCGGTTGGAAATCCTGCCCATGACATCGTAGGGGATCTTGGACCAGTCCGCGGTCATGGCGTCCAGGCTGTCCACCACCCGGACCGCAATGGCATTTTCATAGGTCCGCTCGTCGCCCATCACCCCCACAGTGCGGATGGGGAGAAGCACGGCAAAGGATTGCCAGACCTTTTCGTAGAGCCCGGCCATGGTGATCTCTTCGATCACGATGGCATCCGCGGCCCTCACCATCTCCAGCCGCTCCCGGTCGATCTCGCCCAGGATCCTCACGGCCAGGCCCGGCCCGGGAAAGGGCTGACGGACGATCAACTCCCTTGGGAGACCCAGTTCCGTCCCCACCTGACGGACCTCGTCCTTAAAGAGTTCCCGGAGCGGTTCGATCAGTTCGAGGTTCATGACCTCGGGCAGGCCGCCCACATTGTGGTGGCTCTTGATAGTGGCAGACGGCCCATTGAAGGAGATGCTCTCAATTACATCCGGGTAAAGGGTCCCCTGGGCCAGAAAACGGGCCTCTCCCAGTTCCG
Organism: Deltaproteobacteria bacterium; assembly: GCA_021159525.1. Taxonomy (GTDB): domain Bacteria; phylum Desulfobacterota; class DSM-4660; order Desulfatiglandales; family Desulfatiglandaceae; genus AUK324. The sequence goes on from JAGHEC010000466.1 coordinate 7,851, forward strand.
CTGCCTGTGCCTCAAAGACCCCGATGAATTCTTTTCCGATAATCTTTCGCTTTGCTTCCGGATCCGCCACGCCTCTGAGGCGGCGCAGGAAATGCTCCGAGGCGTCCACCAGGTGGAGATCCATGCCGTAATGCTGCTGAAAGAGCTCCATGACCTCTTGGGCTTCCCCCTTGCGCAAGAGGCCGTTGTCCACCAGGATGCAGGACAATTGGTCCCTGATGGCCCGGTGGAGGAGGACCGCCGTGACAGACGAGTCCACGCCCCCGGACAGACCGCAGATCACGCGATCCTTGCCGATCAGGTCTCTGAGGGCCTCGATTGTTTTCTTGACAAACGAGGCCATGTCCCATGATGGCTCGCACCTGCAGATCCTGAAGAGAAAGTTCCTTAAGACCCTGGCTCCGTCCGGGGTATGGGCCACCTCCGGATGGAACTGGACCCCGAACAGCCGTCTGGTCGCATCGGCCATGGCCGCCACCGGGCTGTTCTTGCTTCGGGCAAGGGCGGAAAATCCTTCAGGCATGCGATTGATCCGGTCGCCGTGGCTCATCCAGACCGTTCGCGTCCCTCCATTTCCAAGCCCGTGAAAGAGATCGCGGTCGTCTTCTATAAAAAGATCGGCGTTTCCGTATTCCCGGTTGCCCGCTTTTCCCACATCTCCGCCTAAGACCCGGGTGAGATATTGCATGCCGTAGCAGATGCCAAGAACAGGAACCCCCAGATCAAAAACAGCCGGATCGGCAAGGGGCGCGTCCTCATCATAGATGCTGGCCGGCCCCCCTGACAGGATGATCCCTTTTGGGGAAAAGGCCCGGATGGTCTCAACGGCCATGTTAAAGGGGTGGATCTCGGAGTAGACCTTGGCCTCCCGCACCCGCCTTGCAATGAGCTGGGTGGTCTGGGATCCGAAGTCCAGGATCAGTATCTTCTGAGTGTAAAGGTCGGTGGTCATGGATCACTCAATTGAAACCGCGTCAGCCGTCAGATTCTTTGTTTGCAACTTCCCCGCAACGCGCGAAGAAGTTTGCCCGTGGGGGTCTCTGCCCAACGGCTGCAAAAACCGAATACAGCTCCTGGGAACGGCAGCAGGGCTTTAACATACAGTCTGTTCCAGCCCCAAGGAAACTCTCATAAGACGGTAGTCCTTGCAGCCTTTTTACATAAAGGCTATTACGAGTCAGGGGGCGGTCGCCGAGCGGTACGTATCCATTTTGTTGTCCCCCCGGCAAAGATTCCACCAAAGCGCCACATTGTTATGCCCGCGCGGGGGGTCACTGCCTCCCCTCCAAGACGGGACAAAAACCGGTTACAGCTCTTGGGAACGGCGGCAGAGCGTTGGAATTCGTTCTGGTCCAGCCCCAAGAACAATCTTTCATAAGACGGTAGTCCTCGCCGCCTTTACATAAAGGCTATTACGAGTCTCGGGGCGGCCGACGAGCGCTGCGTACGCATTTTGTTGTCCCGTCGTGGAGGGGAGGCAGAGACCCCCGTACCGCGGGCGGGAAAAATCGAATACAGCCCGGGGACCGGAGGCAGAGACCCCGATAGCAAACTTTTTAGCACGTTCCAGAGAAGTTAGAGAAATAGTCTGAACGCCGAACCTCTAAGTGAGGAGGATGCGATGCCGAAGGGAAACTGTGAGTTCACTGGCAGCGGCAGGCAGTATCTCGAGGTCTTCTTTATCCATATTTTTTTGTTGGGGATTATCTCTCTTGGGATTTATGGGCCGTGGGCATGGGTCAGACTCCTTCGTCTGCGGGCATCCCATACGCGGATCAACGGGAAGCCCATGACCTTCACGGGCACCGGGGCCCAGTTGTTCGTCCTTGGCCTGATAAACGGACTGCTGACCGTCGTTACCCTTGGCATCTACTGGCCCTGGGCTGCCTGCCGGGTTTCAGAATGGAAGGCCCGAAACACGCTGGTGGACGGCAGACCCAGTGAATTTACAGGGAGAGGGCACGGTCTATTCCTGTTTTCCCTAATCCATTTTTTCATCCTGCCGGCCCTGACGCTTGGCCTTTACTATTTTTACGGTATGTACCGGTACTATGCCTGGAAGCAGGAGCACTGCCGGTACGGTGGGGCCAGGACCTCTTTTGGGGGCGATTTCCGGGGCGTACTGAAGATATTTCTGATTATCGCGGTCCTCGTGGGGGCCGTGCCGGCCATCGGCGGGCTGCTCACTATCCCTGCGCTGGAATCGGCCTCATCCCTCATTTGCCTCCTGGTCTCCCCCTGGCTTATTGCCATGTATTTCAAGTGGGAGACCGAGGGGCTGGTTGTAGGAGATGAGGAAGGGGTCGAGCATTTTCCGACTCTGAAAACGCCTGTCGTGCGGGTGGTCCTCTTTGTCGTGATTGTCATATTTGCTGCGGCGACTGCGGGCCTGTATGTCAAGGACCAAATCGAGAAGGCCTTGTCTGAGATGGGCGGTCCGGGCCTGTCTCTCGGAGAAAAATATGTTAAGAAGTCTTCACCCGTAAGGGGGATCGTAAAACAGCCCGGAGCCAACCCCCCCGCGCCCACGGTCAGGAAGCCCTATCCCCGAGGCGTAAAGAAACGGCCTTCGGCCCAGAAGAAAGTTCAGGGAAAATCGATTGTCCCTGTATGGATTTCCCCTGCAGAAGAAAAGAGGCTGTCCCGGGAAAGTTATGAGAGGCGGATCAGAGATCTGGATGCCTTTATCGACAAGTATGGACGGAACGCTGATGCCTATTATACCCGGGGATGTCTGTACGCACGCATGGGAGATCTGGAAAAGGCTTATGAAGACTTTACCTGGGCCATCGCCATCAATCACCGGAGCAGCGACGCCTTTTACAACAGGGGGATGGTGTTGGCGAGGATGGACAAATATGACCTGGCAATCAAGGATTTTGACGAGGCCATTGAACTGGACCCCCATGCGGCGGATGCCTACTGCAACCGGGGAAATGCCTATTTTCAATCGGGAAAGAATGACCTTGCCATGAAGGACTATAACAAGGCCATACAGTTGAAACCGAATGACCCGGACCTTTATTATAACCGGGGTCTCGTCCATCTCTCCGAAGGGAGAAAGCAAGCGGCCAAGGCCGATTTCAGGAAGGCCGTTAAACTGAGAGACAGGCCTCCGGCCGTGGAGGTGGAAGAACAGACCGGTGTCCATACCAGGGCTGCAAAGTGATGTCTACAAGGAAGGTCTGAAAACATGGATTGCAGGAAAACGAGGGAGCAAAATCATGGCTGAAAATTCGTTGGAAGAAAAATATCGGTCTGCTGCCGGCGTGGTGTGCCGACAGGGAATGTTTCCGTTTCCGGTCAACGACCCCACCCTGGCCATCCTGAAACACGTGATCCAGGACGATGAAGACGAACTGGATTTGATCTGCGCATTCGGCAAAAAGGTCTCCCAGACCCTGGAGGAGTTGACGGTATCAAGCGGGTTTTCCCCGGATAAGGCCGATCAGCTTGCCTCAAGCCTTGCCCGCAAAGGACTTGTTTTCAACCAGCCCAATTCAGCCGGGGTCATGATCTACCGGCTTCTCCCCCTTATGAACGTGGGCCTGATGGAATACAAGTTCATGACCGAACTCACGGGCGATGAACAGGAACGGGAGCTGGCCCATCTGTTCCAGGCCCTTCTGAACGGGGTCAGGGATCAGGTCCAGGCCAATTATGACACCCTCGTGCCTGCGCTCAAATCGGCCCCGCCCGTGGATCGCACTGTTCCTTCCCGGGTGACAGATGATGGAAAGCCGATCCGGATCATCCCTGTTGACAGGAAGGTTGCGATTCCAGACGAGTTTGTTTTCCCCAGCCAGTCGGTGGACGAGATTATCGACAAGTTTGACGAGATTGCGGTAGGACACTGTTTCTGCCGTCAGCGCCAGAAGGTTCTCGGGAAACCCTGTGCCACCAATGCGCCCACACGCAATTGCTTTACCTTTGGAAAGTCGGCCCGTCACACGGTTGCTCAGGGCTTTGCCGAGATGGTGAGCAAGGAAGAGGCGCGACGGATTATGCGGGAGGCGGAAGAGGCCGGTCTGGTGCACAAGGCCTTTCATCCGGGCTCCAATGTGTCGCGGCCCGAGACCAGCATCTGCAACTGCTGCAAGGATTGCTGTGATACCCTGAACCTGTGGCGGGAAGGGGCATTTCCGCTGATCAATTCCACCTATTACCTCTCTGTTATCGACCCGGACCTGTGCTCAGGATGCGGCATCTGTGTGGAACGGTGCCCCACGGATGCAATCCGGTTGAATGATGAGGGAACCACGGCCGAACGGGATGAAAAATCGTGCTTTGGATGCGGGGTCTGCGCCCGCTTCTGTCCGGAAGGGGCCATATCCCTTCAAGAGGGACTGCGCCGGGTCATGGTCCTCCCGCCCCGGCTGCGATCCGATCCCTGAGTTCATCCAGAACAAAAAAGACATTTCATCCATTCACGATGAAATGCCTTTTTTACTGTGAGAAAATTCGAAATTAAATGACGGTTACATTGACCGCAGCCGGACCTTTCTGGCCCTGCTCAATGTCAAAGGTAACCTGGTCGCCTTCTTCAAGGGATTTAAACCCGGATGAATTGATACCTGAAAAGTGAACAAATACATCCGGACCGTCTTCCTGTTCGATGAAGCCAAAACCTTTTTTGTTATTGAACCATTTAACAGTTCCGGTCGCCATCGTGGCACCCTCCTTTCACAAGTTTTAGTGGTTCTAAACTCGGGTTGCCACTTTGTTAAATGGATCTTCCCTTTAGAACACAACCTGCCCGCCAGAAACCAGGAACGGACTTATTACAAGACAAAAATATTTTACAACCAACCTTAAATAAAAATCAAGGAAAATAAACATTATTTCAGGATCGGCCTGTTTTTTATGAGTTCGTGGGCCCTTGGAGATGCACGCCTCCCTGGGAGAGAAAACCATATCTGTATCTTTTATCAGTGTCCTGCCGGCTGCATCATTATTGCTATTGCTGCTACCTTAGGCGCCTCAGTCATTACAAAAGATAAATAGCCGCTGAATTATCTGCCCCCGCTGGTACGTTCGGTGTGATCCCTGGAATTATTGAGGTATTACCATTTGGTAAGCTGTGAATAGATGTGACGCGACGCACCGTCTCAATATTCATTCTATCTGTGAGCACACAAACCCAAGCCTCTCTCCCAACTGCCCCAGGCTGCGGGAAAGCTGAGGATCAGGTTTTTTTTGCAAGGCCGGGGAGTAATAAAGATCATACCACGCGTTCTGACAGTCCCACAGGTCCGGTTCCACGCCGATTTTATGGCACATGTCCAGAAACCCGATGATCTCACTGATGTGTCGTGGCTCGGGGTTTGAAGATATGGCCGTCATAAGGGCGCCTAAAATGAGTTGGGCCGTCTGTTTCATAAACCGGTCATTCAGTTTGATTTGCTGCAGTGCGGTCTGTTTGGCCAGGAGATCCATCCAGGTCCAGTCGAGAATCTTTTTTGTTCCTGCTGCCCGGGCAATCTGTCCCAGTTCATTGGCGATCAGGATGCTGAGGATGTGGTTGGGGGCCTCGGGAAGGGGCCCCCCGGTCTCCTGGAGAAGGTTTAGAAAGTCCTCGGACTCGGTCCGTCGTCCGCCGATGGTCTTTCCGATCTGCCGATCCAGCCATTGAAACATGCCGCTGAGAAGGGTATGGCGCATGTCCGGGATCATGTCCCGGATGGTGTAGGACCTTACATCCCTGACATGACGCTCAAAGGCCGTGTGAACAACTGTTTTCTTCCCTCCAGAAAGTCCCTCGGATATCACTTTTGCCGTTTGCTCCGGGTCGATGGTTTCAAGCGGTTTGCCCACCATGCAGTCAAAAGTCCCTTCGGGATTGTGATAGGCCAGAAATACCCGGGTCGTCTCAGCGCCGGTCCCTGGCTCGGCAATCATCGCTTGTCCGATGACGCCGTCCACATCACCGGCATGAAATGATGTCTCCTTTTGGGGAAAGACAATTTCTTCCAGGGGGGCGGGCTTTCCGGTGCGGCTCGCAGTAACGGCAGCCCAGCCCAGAAGGGCCAGGGCATAGTTGGCCGCGGCCAGCGACGGCCCGATGCGGGCGTTCGTCGCCCCTTTTTTGTAGATATGGGCCCCGTCCCCATAATCCGGGTCATTGCTGCGGGCTTGAGATAAAAATGCCAGAAGCCCGACCTCGAGGTCTTCCTTTGTCCATTGTTTCACCAGGTCAATCGCCCTTGCCGCATATCTCATGACCTGAATCGCCTCTATGCCTGATATGTCGTCAAAAAACCATCCGCAACTGGTGAACATGAACAGGGCCATGCGCTGCGATTCCAGGAGTCGAAAGGCATCGATCCGGGCCTCTCTGTCAAGGGATCGCCCGCACTGGTGTTCGAGAAAGGCATCTTTATTTTCATTTGCAGGGTTCAGCAGAACAGCGATATAGTCGTCCCGGGCCTGCCACGGGTCCTTGAAGATGGCGCCTCCCTTTTCTTCGAAAACACGGGCAAGTTTATGGTTCAGCCAGTCCATGCCTTCACGGAGAGGCTTTCGCCAGGCCTGATTCCATCCGGGTTTCGAACCGACGCTGCACCCGCAATCGGAGCGCCATCTCCCCACACCGTGGACACAGCTCCAGGCGCTGTTTTCCACGATCTTTACTTCCTCCCGGGGCGGATAGCGCTCCAGGTATTCACCGTAATTGGTGAGGATGATGCGGCCCCCTGCTTTGAGGTCATCGAAAAGCCATGACAGGGCCATGTCCCCGAACTTGAAGTGATGGCCGTAGGATTCGCCGTCCGTGGCCACACTGATCAACTCTGGCCCCGGCCTGTTCCCATTGTAGCCCGCTTCAATACGGGACAGGAATTTTTCTCCGGAGGCGAGTAGGTTTTCGTAGGCCACTGCCCGTGAGATGGGTCCGTGATAAAAGAAGACAGTCATGGCATGTGGGCACGTTTTGTCGAACCAGACGCGGTAGGGCCGGGTGACGTCGATCCGGCCGCCCGAGACATCCTTCCACGGCGCCGGACGGCCTGATTTCGGGATGGGACGCACCATGGCTGCCTGGTCAGGCGACAGGATGGTAAATGTCAGCCCTTCATCGGCCATCAATCGGAGTGTCTCCGAATCCACCGCGGTTTCAGCCAGCCACATCCCTTCTGCCGGCCGGCCGAAATGGCGCCTGAAATCGGCCAAGCCCCACCGGATCTGGGTGAGCCTGTCGCGGCGGGTTGCCAGGGGCATGATTATATGATTGTAGACCTGGGCCAGAGCGTTTCCGTGGCCGTTGCGCTGTTTGATGCTCATCTGGTCCGCGGCGATGATCTGGGCGTAAATCCAGGGATGGGCCTTCTCTATCCAGCCTAACAGGGTAGGGCCGAAGTTGAAGCTCATATATTGGTAATTATTCAGGAGCCCTCTTATCCGGCCTTCGTCACCAAGGAGGCGGGCACGGGTATTGGGGCCATAACACTCCCGGGTGATCCGTTCGTTCCAGTCATGATATGGTAGGGCCGAGGCCTGAAACTCGATCTGATTGAGCCACGGATTTTCCCTGGGCGGCTGATAAAAATGGCCGTGAATGCAGAGATATTGCTCTCTCTCCTTCATGGGGGTTAGCCTTTCACTTTGGCCTGTTTCGGATTCAGGGGTGCAGTGACCTGCCTGTACGAGGCTTCGGGGTTTCATATTAGTCGGAAAGCCTCCCGGTTGAAAGGAATTTTGTAAATTCACCGGGATAAAACCGCGTTATACATGGAGCGGGTTGTTGCATTTATTGCCGAATTTCAGCCCGCCCGATCTTCAGGATGTGCTTTCCGCCCCCTATCCCTTGTTATGGCGTATGGTTTTCTCAAAGAGACTCAGGTAGGCCTCTGCTGAACGCCGCCAGGAGAAATCCCGGGACATGGCATGTTGCTGCATGGCCTTCCAGATATGCGGCTTTTGCCAGGCCATGATGGCCCGGGCCGTGCCGGCGACCAGATCGGCGGCATGAAACCGGTCGAATTTGAATCCGGTCCCTTCCCCGTTTCCATCATTGGGATCCACAATGGTGTCTTTGAGCCCGCCTGTGGCCCGTGCCACGGGAAGGGTCCCGTACCTAAGGCTGTACATCTGGGTGAGGCCGCAGGGTTCATAAAGAGAGGGGAGGAGAAAGATGTCGCTGCCTGCCACAATCTTATGGGCCAGGCCCGGATCGAACCCGATCTTCAACCCAAAGCGATCCGGGTATCGGGCCTGAAGATCCATCAGGACCTGTTCATGCGCGGTATCGCCTGATCCCAGGACCACCAGGCCCATGTCCATGGAAAAGAGGGCATGACAGGCATCGGCCAAAAGGCCCGTTCCCTTCTGTTCCACCAGGCGTGTGACCATGCCGGCAAGGGGGCGCTTTACCAGGGCCGGTGGAAGTCTCATCTCTTTTAACAGGTCTTGTTTGCAGGCCGTTTTTCCGGAAAGATCGTCTCGGGAATAGGCGCGGGCCAGATGGGGGTCGATGGCAGGGTCCCAGACCCGGTAGTCCACGCCGTTGAGAATCCCATGGAGCCGGTGGCTGACAGAACGCATCAGACCGTCCAGGCCAAAGCCCATCTCGGGTGTCTGGATCTCCTGTGCATAAGTGGGGCTGACCGTGACCACGTGTTCGGCATAGACGATCCCGGCCTTGAGAAGACTCATCTGGCCGTAGAATTCCAGCCCCTCCGTCCGATAGTATGTGTAAGGAAGCCCGATATTCCCAATCCGCTCAGAGGGGACCAGGCCCAGATACCCCATATTGTGGATGGAAAAGACCCCGGCCGCGGCTGGCACGGCCCCCTCGTTTAAAAGGGCCATGACAAGACCGGTCTGCCAGTCGTTGGCCAGGATCACGTCCGGCTTAAGGGACAGCGAGGCGCAAAGCAAGGGGATCATGCGGGAGAAGAAGATATACCGCTCCGGGTTGTCCCTGTAGTCCCCGGCGGGTGTCCCATAGATGCCATCCCGGTCAAAAAAGGGATCACACCGCACCAAGTAGAGAGGAATATCCGGGGAAAGCTGGCTCAGGAGGATATCTCCTGATACGGCTCCCCGGCCCATGGGCACGGACAA
>JAGHEC010000449.1 GCA_021159525.1 Deltaproteobacteria bacterium
GAGCGCTGCGTACGCATTTTGTTGTCCCGTCATGGAGGGGAGGCAGTGACCCCCCATAGCGCGGGCGGGAAAAACCGAATGCAGCCCGGGGACGGGACAAAAACCGGTTACAGCTCCCCGGAACGGCAGGTCAGCGTTGGAATTCGTTCTGGTCCAGCCCCATCACCACCGCATCCGCACCTTAACACCCCGGGCATGGAGCATCTCCTTTATACCCGGGATGGCGTAGGTATTGTAATGAACTATGGAGGCTACCAGGGCGGCGTCGGCCTTTCCTTTGGTCAGGGCGTCATAGATATGGTCGATGCTCCCAGCTCCGCCCGAGGCGATTACAGGGATGCTCACATTTTCAGAGATGAGAGCTGTCAATGTCAATTCGTAACCATTCAGGGTCCCGTCCGCGTCAATGGAGTTGAGACAGATCTCGCCGGCCCCGAGGGCCTCCGCCCGCCGGGCCCACGCCACGGCGTCCAGCCCCGTATTGCTCCTCCCCCCGTTGATAACCATCTCATACCCGGACGGGACAGAAGCAGAGGGTTCCACGTGTTTGACGTCCATGCCCACCACGATGCACTGACTCCCAAAGGCCTCGGCCCCTTGCGAAATGATGTCCGGATTCTTTATGGCGGCCGAGTTGACACTCACCTTTTCGGCCCCTGCCAAAAGAACCTTTCTCATGTCCTCCAAGGATCGGATGCCCCCGCCCACGGAAAAAGGGATGAAAATGGACTCCGCCACCCTGCTCACCACGTCGATCATGATGTCTCGGCCCTCGCTGGAGGCGGTAATGTCATAGAGCACGATCTCGTCGGCCCCTTCCTCATAGTAATAGCGGCCCATCTCCACCGGGTCCCCGATATCCACATTTCCTTTGAACCGGATCCCCTTGGTGGTCTTTCCATCGCGCACATCCAGGCATGGGATGATCCTTTTACTCAGCATGGCGGTTCCCATCCCACTCAGAAAAATTCTTCAATATGCGAAGTCCCGCTCTCCCACTCTTTTCCGGATGAAATTGCATGGCAATGAGATTTCCTCTCCCGATAACCGAGGGGAAGCGGATCCCGTAATCGGTCATGCCGATTATATCTCGATCTGATGCGGGGGCTGGATAATAGGCGTGCACAAAGTAAAATTCATCTTCCGGATCGATCCCTTTGAGAACCGGATGGGACCTTTTCTGAGTAAGGCCGTTCCAGCCCATGTGCGGGACCTTGAGCCGTTCGCCTCCCCGGGTTATCTGACCTGCCGGAAACCCTTTTACCTCTCCCCGGATGAATCCCAGGCACTCGGCATGGTCTTCCTGGCTGTGCTCCAGAATAATCTGGGCCCCCAAGCATATCCCCAAAAAGGGCTTTCTCTCATCGAGCGCCTCTTTCAAGACCCGATCCAGGCCCAGTTGCCGCAGGTCGGCCATTGCCCGGCCCGCAGCCCCCACACCGGGAAACACGACCCGATCCGCTTTTAGGACCTCGGCCTTGTGGTGAGTAATCCGGCAGGGAATCCCCAGCCCCCTGAGGGCGCGTTCCACGCTCCGGAGGTTTCCTGCCTTATAGTCGATAATAGCAATCATAGCGCATTGGCCGTAATAGCTCAATAAATGGGGGCAGAAGGGTTTTTCTGACGCGACTGCCGGGAGGGCGCCGTCTCTTTGTGACTTATCAGGGGGGAAGCCGCAGCTCGACGAATGCGAGAATGCCAAAGGGGCGGGTGTCCCCCGCAGATAAGTCACTCAAGAGACCAGCCCGGAGGCCCGGAGCGGAAGAAAAATTCTTCTGCCCCGGCACTAGGTTCGCAGTTATCCCCCTAATTATTGAGGTGATACCCCGGATTTTTGAGATTATACAGTAATTCCTCCCACGGACCGGTTGATTTTATGCAACTTGGTGGAATATTCTGTATGACAGGTCACATAGGCGCCATGCCTGATGCGCCCTCACAAACGGCTGTTCCGAAATCCTGTTCAGATAAGATAAAATGGAGGCATAGATGGTCTACGACGTGATTATTATCGGCGCGGGTCCGGCAGGCATTTTTGCGGCTTTGACCTTGACAGAGATGCAGATCCCCCGGGTCCTGCTCCTTGATAAAGGAAAAGACCTCGGCCTTCGCAGGGACGGATCGAAGGAGGACCGTCTTTGCGGGTGGGGAGGGGCCGGCGCCTTCAGCGACGGAAAGTTGACCCTCTCCACAGAGGTCGGAGGAGATCTGGGCCATTACATCGGGCGGAACGATCTGGAGGCGCTCCTTCAACGCACCGATGCCATCTACGTGGCCCACGGGGCCCCGGACCGGATCTTCGGCGGTGACCCCGCAAAGGTTGAGGCCCTTTCCGACCAGGCCAAACAGGCCAATTTGGCGCTCATTGCCAACCGCATCCGCCATATCGGGACCGAGAACTGCCGGATTGTCCTGGAGCGACTTCGGGCCTCCCTGACCGGGCGGGTGGAGATTTGTACAGAGACCCGGGTGGAAGAAATTCTTGCCCGCCAGGGCCGGGTTCAAGGGGTACGCCTGGCGGACGGCCGAACCATCGAGGCCGGATTCGTGGTGGCGGCCCCGGGCAGGTCAGGGGCCCGCTGGATGAAGGAACAGGGAGAGGTCCTGGGTCTGAAGACCCGTTCCAACTCCGTGGACATCGGGATTCGCGTGGAACTCCCGGCCTCCATACTCAAGGCGATTACCGATATCACCTATGAATCCAAGCTGGTCCACTATTCCAAAACCTTTGATGACAAGGTCAGGACCTTCTGCATGAATCCGTACGGCGAGGTGGTCACTGAGGAAACCAACGGCATCATCTCGGTAAACGGGCATAGCTATGCTGAAAAAAAGAGCGAAAACACGAACTTTGCCATACTGGTCAGCAGCTATTTTACCGAACCGTTTCACGATCCCATTGCCTATGGTCAGAACATCGCCCGGCTTGCCAATCTCTTGGGCGGGGGCGTCATGGTTCAGCGTCTGGGCGACCTCCTGGCAGGGAGGCGGAGCACCCCGGACCGCATCGAGCGTTGCCTCACCAAGCCGACCCTGCGGAACGCAGCACCGGGCGACCTGAGCTTTGTTTTCCCCTACCGTCACCTCCTGAGCATTATTGAAATGCTTCAGGCCCTCGACAGGATGGCGCCCGGGATTTATTCCAGACACACGCTTCTCTACGGTGTCGAGGTCAAGTTCTACTCCCATCGAACAGAGGTATCGTCTCAAATGGAAACAGGCATTGACGGCCTTTTTGTGGCGGGCGACGGCGCCGGCATTACCCGCGGCCTACTCCAGGCCTCGGCCAGCGGCATGCTTGCTGCCAGGGCCATTGCAGACCGCATGAAAAGTACAGGCCCTTACCCCTCCACTTCGTCCAGGAGCTGAATCACCCTGAGGGACTCGGCCACGCCGGTGGTCCCCCGCATGTTTACCACCACAGAGATGACCTCCAGGATCTCCTCTTTTGTGGCCCTGTACTCCAGGGCATACATGGCCTGCCCCAACACGCAGTTGCGGCATCCTGCCCCCATGGCGACGGCCATGGCTATCAACCGTTTTGTCTTGGCATCAAGGGCCCTGTCCCGATATGTCTTTGCGCCCTGGTCCCTCACGGCCTTCAGAACATCGGGGAGAAGTTCCGCAAATCGGGCCAATTGCTTCAGCCGGTTTTCGTTCAGTTCTTTTTGTTGTTCGATCACCATTTCCTCCCTTTCATGGGTTCTTTCACTTGGCGGCCAACCCTGCTGCCTGCCGCATCCTCTCCGCCACCTTGTCCGCCGGCGCATACGATTCGATCCGCAATTGCCTGTGTTCACCCCCCTCCCTGTCAAGGAACACGATCGTCGGCACACCCCGAACCTGGAAACGCCGGAGCAGGTTCTCGTGAAGAGGATGCCTCCTGGTCAGATCCACGCGAACGGGCAGGAATTGCCTGCTCAAGTCCGTCACCTCCGGGGCCGTGAACACATCCCGCTCCATGGCCTTGCACGGCCCGCACCAGTCTGCATAAAAATCCAAGATCACCGGCCTCTTGTCCTGCGCTGCATCTGAGAGCATCCCTTTTTCATAGGGGATCCACGCCACCCCTTCGCCGTGCCGTGGGGGACCCACAAGGAAGATGGCAACCCCGGCCAGAATGAGGGCTATGCCGACCCCTTCCTTGACCTTGTTGAAAACAGGGGCGGCCCGCTCCGACCTGTGGAGCCGCCCCAAGTGCACTCCTGCAGCTGCGGCAATGCCTGCAAAGATGATCCAACGCGCCTCCGGATCCGGGATAAGGGGTTGAATGATATAAACAGCCATAACCACCAGGACCCATCCCAGGAGCTTCCGGATCCACACCATCCATCCTCCGGAGGTCGGGAGGTGCTCCAAGGCGCCTGAAAAGAGGGCCAAAACCGCCAGGGGAAGCCCCATGCCCAGGCTCAGGACAAAGAAGTAGAGAAACCCCAGAAACGGGTCGCCCTTGTGTCCCACATAGGTCAACAGACCCAGTATAAAAGGCCCCAGGCAGGGGGCCGCCACAATGCCCAGGGTGAGTCCCATAAAAAAGGTCCCGAAATATCCACGGTAATTCCTGGAGGCCAGCCGGGCCAAAGCGGGCGGAAGGCGCATCTCCCAAAGCCCGAAAAAACTCGTGGCCAGGGCCATAAGGACCCCTGCCACACCCACAAGGACCGCAGGGTTTTGAAGGACAGCGCCCACCATGGCGCCCGAAAGGCCGGCCATAACACCCAAAAGCGAGTTGGTCACCGCGAGGCCGCAGATATAGAGGAGACCCTGAAGCAGGGCCGAGCTCCCGGGCCTCCGGGCCTTTCCCCCAAAATAGGATACCGTAATCGGGATCAGGGGATAGACGCAGGGAGTCAGATTGAGGGCGAGACCGCCCAAAAAAATCAGGACAAGGGTCAGCCAGAGACCGGCGCCTGTCTCTCCGTTGGATAGGGCCGACAATGAACCAGCGCCCCCATCGGCCTCGTACCATGCACTTCGCGGCTCTCCATCTGAGACGCCGGGAGGACCGCCCACTGTCAGGGAAAGGGGTACCGCTGCGGCTTCAGGGGCAAGACACGAGGTGCCCGAACAGGCTTGGTAGGACAGCCGGCCTGTGATCTCCTGCCGGCCCGGGGGGGCATCCGGGGCGATCACAATGCGGGCCGCAACCTCGAACTCGCCGGAGAGGACCTTCACCGGCTCGCTGGCATAAGGGAAGGCCTTTTTCTTCGGTTCCGGAAATCTGATATCAATCACCTTGATCCAGGGAGAATCGGGAAAGGACAGGCTTGTGGGGATCATACCGTCGTCAGGGGATCCAGGCCCATGGATGTACCAGGCCGGCGAGACCCTGAACCGGAACCGGACAGGGCAGGCCTTCCCTGCAACACAGGTCTCCATCGGACCCAGGGTCTCCACCTGGACCGTGGCAGCACGCGATGGAAAAGGGACGACAAAAAAAAGAAAGGCGAGAATGCCTGCGACCGGCAGCCACTTCAGGACAATCCAGAAAGGTATACGCCTCGGGACCAATACTGCCTCCTAACCGTTTTGATCGCACCCCCGGTTTATTTACCTTCGTGAACGGTTACCTGTCATAAAAAGCAAGAAATTCCCGTAACAGCTCAATAATAAGGGGCAGAAGGGTTTTTCTGACGCGACTGCCGGGAGGGCGCCGTCTCTTTGTGACTTATCAGTGGGGGAAGCCGCAGCTCGACGAAGTCGAGAATGCGGAGGGGGCAAGCCTGCCCGCCATTGCCTTGTTACCC
>JAGHEC010000008.1 GCA_021159525.1 Deltaproteobacteria bacterium
CCGAAACATCATGCCCGTAGTGGAAGCAGCGCTTTCAAAGGCCGGGATCCAATTGAACCGCCTGGACGGCATTGCCGTCACCATAGGACCGGGGCTTGTGGGCGCCCTTCTCGTGGGTCTTTACTATGCCAAATCCCTTTCCTATGTATCCGGGGTTCCGCTGACAGGCGTGAATCATCTGGAAGGGCATATCTTGTCCATCTTCCTGGAAGAGGACGCGCCCCCTTTTCCCTTTGTGGCCCTGACCGTATCAGGTGGACATACCAGCATATACCACGTAGGAGGCTATGGGCGGTATATGCTCATGGGGCAGACGTTGGACGATGCCGCGGGCGAGGCATTCGACAAAGTAGCCAAAATCTCCGGCCTCGGCTATCCGGGAGGTGTTGCCATTGAAAACATGGCCGGAAGCGGGGTGCCAAAAATTCCCTTTCCAAGGGCGTACATGGAAAAAGACTCCCTCGATTTCAGCTTCAGCGGGCTTAAAACCGCAGTGGCCCTGTACATGAAACAATGGCGTTCAGACCGGGACAAGGGTGAACCCGACATCACGTTGGCAGATATTGCCGCATCCTTCCAGGAAGCAGTCGTGGACGTGCTGGTGGATAAGGTCATGGCAGCCAGAAAACGGACCTCCGCGACCGCCATTGTCCTGGCAGGAGGTGTGGCGTGTAACCAAAGGCTCAGGGAGAGGCTGTCGCAGGCAGCGGCCCGGGAAGGGGTGCGCGTCTATTTTCCGAGGCCTGCATACTGCACTGACAACGGCGCCATGATCGCAGCGGTCGGGTATCACCGACTCCGTCGAGGAGAAACCCTGGACATGTCTGCCGATGTAAGGTCCAAGTTTCCCGTAGAGAGTCTTCCTGTCACGGATTCAACCCCGGATCCCAGCTCCCTGAGCCTCTGAACCTGACATCCTATGTTACACGGTAAAAGGTGAATTGTTCCCTTGGAACTCAAGAGGCTGATCCGATATTATTATCTCAGATTCATCCGCCTGAGGGGAGGGCCCCATGAATTGGCCCTGGGGATGAGCCTTGGCGTTTTTGCCGGGATGATGCCGATCATGCCTTTTCAAACGGCCCTGGCCGTGGCGCTGGCATTTTTGTTCAAGGGAAGCAAGATCACCGCGGCTATCGGGACCTGGATCAGCAACCCCTTAAACTGGTATTTTCTGTACTACTACAGCTACAAGACAGGGGCCTGGGTCCTGGGTTTGGAAGGACAGCACGGGGGCCGGTTCTCGTCTATCATGACGTCTATCGGCACGGGCGAGGAGGCCATGGCAATCGCAGAAAAGATCCTGTCCGCCGGGGGACTCATGGTCGCCTCCTTTCTCACGGGCGGCCTGATCATGGCAATTATCGCAGCCATCCCGTCCTACTTCATCCTTTTGTTCGTGTTTAAAAATATCAGGACCTGGCGCAATACACGAAAGGAAAAACAGGATTGGCGCGAGATAGATCATTAGGGCAGGGAAGACCTTTTAGGCCTGACAGGCGCCTGGGACAGCACTTCCTTGTAGACCCGGAGATCCCTGACAAGATTATTGCCCTGGCCGGTTTTCATCCCTCGGACGTGATCCTGGAAATCGGACCCGGCCATGGGGCCCTGACCCTCCCCCTTTCCAGGTCTGTTTCCAGAATTATAGCGGTTGAAAAGGACATGCGCCTGGCCGACCGTCTTCAAAAACGGCTTCCCACCCTCGGCATCTTCAACGTGGGCATCAAGAATCAGGATATCCTCAGATTCGATCTGGATACAATCCCCCTCCCCCCTCGCCAAAAGATCCAGGTCGTCGGCAATCTTCCCTACAACATCTCGACCCCGATCCTTGGAAAACTGATTCGGCATCGCCGCCGTTTGGGACGGGCCGTGCTCATGTTTCAGAGGGAGGTTGCCGAAAGATTGACCGCTGAACCCTCCACCAAGGGTTACGGCGCCATGACGCTCCTGATCCGGTATCATGCCAGATCCGCCCGCCTTCTGCCTGTCTTCAGAGGCTCTTTTTATCCGGCGCCAAAGGTCGATTCCATTCTGGTAGAACTCGACTTTGAACGGCCTTACCCTGCCCGCGGGGTAAAAGAGGATGATTTTGGAAAAACCGTGAAAGGGGCATTTGCCCACAGGAGAAAGACCCTGCTCAATTCCCTCAAGGGATTTTTTCCTCCCTGGACCCCGGATCTGCTTTTGAAGGCCATGAAGCAGTGCGGGATCGACCCCGGAAGGCGGGCCGAAACCCTGAGTATGGACGAGTTTCTGGATCTGGCAAAGATCCTGAGCGTTGACAATCCTCAAAGGGATTGATAGTATCGGCACAATAATTAGGGGGATAACAGCGAACGTAGTGCCGGGGTCCTGTTTTCCGGCCGTTTTCGAGGTCCTTTATGGAAGTCATTACCACTGTTCAAGAAATGCAGCAAAAAGCCAACGCTCTGCGGGCTGCCGGCCGCACCATCGCCTTGGTCCCCACCATGGGATTTTTACATGAAGGGCATCTCGAACTGATGCGGGCAGGGAAGCAGAACGCGGACAATCTGGTCATCAGCATCTTCGTCAATCCCACCCAGTTCGGCCCGGGTGAGGACCTTGACCGATATCCCAGGGATACCCCGGGAGACCTTCAAAAGGCCAGGGACGTGGGGGTGGACATCGTGTTCCTGCCATCTGCTCCAGAAATGTACCCCGCCGGGTTTCAGACCCGTGTTCAGGTCCAGCATCTGCCCCAACACCTCTGCGGTCTTTCAAGGCCCGGGCATTTTGACGGGGTCGCCACCGTGGTGACCAAATTGTTCAACATCACGAAACCCCACATAGCCGTCTTCGGGCAAAAAGACTATCAGCAGTTGGCCGTTATCAGCCGGATGGTCATGGATCTCGATATGGACGTCCAGATTATAGGGGTGCCAATCGTACGCGAGCCGGATGGATTGGCCATGAGTTCCCGCAACAGCTACCTGAGTCCGGAAGAGAGGCGTTCGGCCCTTTGCCTGAAAAAATCGATTGACTTGGCCCACCGCATGTTTCAGCACGGCGAGCGGAGGGCAGATAGCATTTTGGAGGCAGTCCGCACTCTGGTAGAGGACCATCCGTTCACCAATATCGACTATGTCGCCCTCTGCGACCCGGTCACCCTCGATAACCTGAAGATCCTCAAACAAGAAAACCTGTTGGCCCTGGCGGTACGGGTTGGAAATACCCGTCTTATTGATAACTCCATCCTTCGGGAAGGATCGAATCCGTAGATCGTGCCTGGGAACGATCCCCGGGGCCATTCCGGCCTGTACCTGTATATGAAAGGAGATGTGAATGAAAACCTCTAATTTCCTGTTTACCTCGGAGTCGGTGA
The DNA here is from genome assembly GCA_021159525.1 of Deltaproteobacteria bacterium. GTDB lineage: Bacteria > Desulfobacterota > DSM-4660 > Desulfatiglandales > Desulfatiglandaceae > AUK324. Next base: position 3,350 of record JAGHEC010000008.1, read on the forward strand.
CCGAAGGCCATCCGGACAAGATCGCCGACCAGATATCCGACCGCATCCTGGATGCCATCATGGAAAGGGACCTCGAGGCAAGGGTGGCGTGTGAAACATTAGTGACCACAGGAATGGCCATGATCTCGGGCGAGATTACCACATCCGCATACGTAGATATGCCCGAGGTCGTCAGAAATACCATCAAGGACATCGGCTACAAGAACTCCTCCATGGGGTTTGACTGGGAGACCTGCGCGGTCCTCTCCACCATTGACAAGCAGTCCCCGGACATCGCAATGGGGGTGGACGGTACAGGTCTTTTTAAAGAGCGGGGGGCAGGGGATCAGGGCCTCATGTTCGGATATGCCTGCACCGAGACCAAGGTGCTCATGCCCATGCCCATCTATCTGGCCCATGGCCTGACCAGAAGATTGGCCCATGTGCGGAAGTCCGGCCAGCTCCCCTGGCTCAGGCCCGACGGCAAATCACAGATTACCGTGGAATACAAGGACGGAATGCCTTACAAGATACATTCGGTGGTAATTGCGGCCCAGCACAGTCCGGATGTAGACTATGAAACCCTGCGGGAGGCGATCATCGAAAAAGTCATCCGCGAGGTGATCCCGGCCGAAATGCTGGACAATCATACTGAATATTACATCAACACCACTGGCCGGTTTGTAGTCGGAGGCCCCATGGGGGACTGCGGCCTCACCGGCCGCAAGATCATCATGGATACGTATGGCGGATTCGGGTATCACGGGGGCGGGGCCTTTTCCGGAAAGGATCCCACTAAGGTGGACCGGAGCGCCTCTTACATGTGCCGATATATTGCCAAAAACATAGTGGCGGCCGGATTGGCAAAGAGATGCGAGATCCAGGTTGCCTACACAATTGGACGGGCCGAGCCCGTCTCGGTGATGGTAGGGGCCTACAGCACAGGGATCCTGCCCAGCAGCGAGCTGACGGAAATTGTCAAAAAAGAATTTGACCTGAGGCCATCCGCCATTATCGAACGGCTCAACCTGCTCCGCCCCATGTACGCCAAAACCTGCAATTACGGTCACTTCGGAAGAGAACTTCCTGAATTTACATGGGAAAAAACCGACGCCGTGGAAGACTTGAAACGGGTCGTCAAATAGAAGACAAAGACAATTCATCTTCGAAAGCGAGGTCGCAATTCATGGATTACGATATCAAAGATATCAATCTGGCGGCAAAGGGCCGTCTCAGAATCGAATGGGCCGGAATGAGTATGGCGGTCCTTAAAAGCATCAGGGAGCGGTTTTCACAGGAACAACCCCTTAAGGGGGTCAGGCTCTCCGCCTGTCTCCACGTAACGACAGAGACGGCCAACCTGGCCAGGACCCTTAAGGCCGGGGGTGCCAGTGTGGTGGTCTGCGCCTCCAATCCCCTCTCCACCCAGGACGACGTGGCCGCCTCCCTGGTAGCCGATGACGAGATCCCGGTCTTTGCCGTCAAGGGAGAGGACCACGCAACCTACTACAGTCACATACTCTCGGCCCTCAAACACGAACCCCACCTGACCATGGATGACGGCGCCGATCTGGTCAGCTCGCTCCATTTCATTGCCCTCAGAAAATGGGATGAGCTGGAGCCTTCAGTGAGCGCGTGGGGAAAGGGGCTGTCCGAGCTGGACAGAGAGCGGTTTTTGTCGAATGTAATGGGCGGGACAGAGGAGACCACCACCGGTGTCATCCGGCTCAGGAGTATGGAGAAAGACGGCATCCTCCAGTTCCCCATCATCTCGGTCAATGACGCCAATACCAAGCACCTCTTTGACAATCGCTACGGAACCGGCCAGAGCACAGTGGACGGGATCATCCGGGCCACCAACCGGCTCCTGGCAGGCTCTGTCTTTGTGGTCAGTGGCTATGGCTGGTGCGGACGCGGGGTAGCCACGCGGGCCAAGGGCCACGGAGCCCATGTGATTGTGTGTGAGGTCAACCCCCTTCGGGCCCTGGAGGCGGTAATGGACGGGTTTCAGGTCATGCCCATTGGCCGGGCAGCCCCTCTCGGCGATTTCTTCTGTACCCTCACCGGGGATATGAATGTAATCCGGGCCGAGCACTTTATGCTCATGAAGGACGGGGCCATGGTCTCCAACTCGGGGCACTTTGATGTCGAGCTGGATCTCAAGGGACTCGCGGATGCCTCCCAGGCAAGACGGCCGGTCCGGGAGTTTGTAGAGGAATTTACCCTCAAAAACGGTCGGAGGGTATATCTGCTGGGCGAGGGGCGACTCGTCAATCTGGCCGCTGCCGAGGGTCACCCCTCCAGCGTCATGGACATGAGCTTTGCCAACCAAGCCCTTTCTGCAGAATATATGGCCAAGAACCACACCGACCTTGACAGAAAGGTTTATCCGGTTCCCGCCCAAATAGACGAGGAGATTGCACGCCTCAAGCTGTCCTCCATGGGGATTGAGATCGATACGCTGACCGAAGAGCAGGAACGCTATCTGTCTTCATGGGAGATGGGTACATAACCAGAGGATCCTATCTCGAGAATCTGAGGGCATAAAATAAGAAGCCCCCTGCTTTTGCAGGGGGCTTCTTATTGGCACAGCCATGTCCTAACGGGGTATGGGCTAAATTTCCTCGTCCAGATCAATCCCGTCCCTTTCGTACTGGGCGTCTCTCAGCTCCCTGGCCTTCTGGATCTCTTCCTCGGTCCAAGGGTCGACAATCAGGGAATCGGCCACCAATTCCCATAAATACTTGGTCTCAATATCCAGGCCGAACTCCGGGGTTATGGATTTCATGATCTGGTCGCGGCAGTTGTGACAGGGCGCAATCACCAGCTTGGCCCCGGTATCCATGATCTGTTTGGCCTTGACCCGGCCGTAGTAGACCCGTTCCGCCTCGTAAGGCATGGCCCATGCGCCGCCCCCCCGCCGCAGCAGAAGTTGTTCATCCGGTTGGGGTGCATCTCCACATAATTTTCACAACACTGCTGAGTAATCCATCTGGGCTCCTCAAAATAGCCATGGCCAAAGGATTTTACGCTCTTTCGGCCGTAGTTGCAGGGATCGTGCAGCGTAGTCACCTCTTTGTGGATGGATTTGTCGACCTTGATCCTTCCTGTTTCAAGATATTCTTTGAGCAGATCATGCACAGAGATAATATCCCATTTTTCAAATGCTTCCGGAAACCATGCTTGCAGACTATACCTAGTCGCATAGTAGGCGTGGCCTCACTCGGGCAGGAGCAGCCGCTTGCATTCCAAGTCCTCCATATGCTTGACAATCCGACCGGTAATCTCCCTCATGGCATCATCGTCGCCGGAAAAAAGGCCACAGTTGACCCCTTCCCAGTTATCCGACGTCGTGGTCCAGTCTTCCCTGGCCGCATAAAAGATGCGCCACCAGAACTTCATGTCATCCGGTTCGCCGAAAGGCTCTTTGGAATTAATGGTCACCAGGATGTTGGCGCCCTTTTTGTCTACAGGTGCATAGAAGCCGGGGAATCCTTCATCTTCATCCATCTCCCTGGACAGGTCGGCTAAGAGAAAGAGAAAATCATCTTTGGGAATTCCGAGATTGTTCCCCCTTTCCAGGCACATGGCCACGCCTTTGTGGATCGGCCCCGGGACGTTGTCCCGCTCTCTCAGGGTTCTGATCCGGCGCAACACCTTGAGAATTTCTACACCTTGGGGCAGGCATATTCACAGCGGCCGCACATGGTGCAAATCCACGGGAAACGCGAATCAATGAGCTCCTGGTCCAGACCAAGGGCTGCCATACGAATGACCTTTCTGGGGTCCATGCCGTCCACCCCTGTCACTGGGCAGCCGCCCGCACAGGTGCCGCATGCAAAGCAGACATCGGCCCATTCCGGCGCGACCCGCAGCTTGCTTTCTTTACGATTGATGGTCAGCGGTTCCATTCATTAACCTCCTCTGTTTGTCTTCGATCCACAGGTAAACTCAAGCCTTGTCGTAACAGCTCAATAAATGGGGCCAGAAGGGTTTTTCTGACGCGACTGCCGGGAGGGCGCCGTCTCTTTGTGACTTATCAGTGGGGGAAGCCGCAGCTCGACGAAGTCGAGAATGCCAAAGGGGCAAGCCTGCCCGCCATTGCCTTGTTACCCA
>JAGHEC010000170.1 GCA_021159525.1 Deltaproteobacteria bacterium
AGCGAGGACAAACCGGGGACCCATCCGAAGGATGGGGAGTCCGAGCGAAGCGAGGACAAACCGGGGACCCATCCGAAGGATGGGGTCTGAATCGAGCGAAGCGAGCGAAGAAGAAACGGCGCCCTCCCGGCAGTCGCGTCAAAAAAAACCTTCTGCCCTATTTATTAAGCTATTACATCGATACATGATATCGGGTAGTTTAATTTGTTGGCAACACCCCGGTTCAACCGGGTCTGGAGGTAGAATGATGGATAAGAACACCGATATGGTCAATTTGAAGCGGTTGATTGATAACGGAAAAAACAAGGGCTACATCACCTTTGAGGAACTGAATGACGATCTTTCCGAGGACTTCGTTTCCTCTGAGGAGCAGATCGACGAGCTGATGATGATGTTTGAGGAACTGGACATCATGGTTATCGACGAGGCAGCCAAGACGAAAATCGAAAAGGCCAGCGGCCCCAAGAAAAGGCGCTCGGAAGACCAAGAAAAGGTCGACGAGGCAGGCCTTGATCTCACGGATGCCTCATCCAGGGTGTCGGATCCTGTCAAGATGTACCTGAAGGAAATGGGCCGCATTTCATTATTGACCCGGGAAGGAGAAGTGGAGATCGCCAAGCGGATCGAAGAGGGACAAAAAAAGGCCCTGGAGACCCTTCTTCTTTGCGGCGTGGGCATAGAGCACATCATTGAGCTTGGCGACAGGCTGGACGGAGGCGAGGTCAAACTCAAAGAGGTGATCAATGACCTTGAAGAAGACGACAGCTACATGCTGATAGGTGAAAAAAAGGAATCCGTGGTCAATCTGATCCAGCAGATCAAGGCCCTCAACGAGACCATGTGCAGAAAGCGCCGCCAAAAGGCCATACCCGGGTGCACCGAAAATGAGAAAAAAGAACTCATGGCCCAGATCAAGCAGGATCAGAAGGAGATTATGAAGTTGGTCAACTCCTTCAGCCTAGAGGACCGACAGATCCAAACCATGATTGAAAGACTGAAGGCCCTGGCAGAAGAGGTGGAAAACGCCGAAAAGGATCTGGAGGAATGCATGTTGCGGGCCGGGGGGAAGCCTGTTTCCTACCTGAGGAAATGTGCCGCCAGGATCCCCAAAACCGCCAAGAGCGACGAGGTCATCACCCCCCTGAAGCTGTCAAAGGCGGAGATCCTGGAGCTGCGCGACAAGGCGGACAGGGCCCAGGAAACGATCCGAAGGGTTAAGGAACGGACAGACCTGACACCCCGGCAGATAAAGCAGAAGCTGGAAAAGGTCAAAAAGAGCCTGGATATGGCCAAAAAAGCCAAGTCGGAGCTAATTCAGGCCAATCTAAGGCTGGTGGTCAGTATTGCCAAGAAATACACGAACCGGGGCCTTATGTTCCTGGATCTGATCCAAGAAGGGAATATCGGATTGATGAAGGCCGTGGACAAGTTTGAGTACCAGCGCGGGTACAAGTTCAGTACCTATGCCACGTGGTGGATCCGGCAGGCGATCACACGGGCCATCGCAGATCAGGCCCGCACCATCCGCATCCCTGTGCATATGATAGAAACCATCAACAAGCTTATGCGGACATCCCGGTATCTCGTGCAGGAGCACGGTCGGGAGCCTACATCGGAAGAGATCGCCGAACGTATGGATTTTCCACTCGAAAAGGTACGAAAGGTCCTCAAGATCGCCAAGGAACCGATTTCACTTGAAACACCGATCGGTGAAGAAGAGGACAGCCATCTCGGCGATTTTATCGAAGACAAGAATGTCCTGTCTCCAGGCGATGCGGTGGTCAACTTCGGCCTGGCTGAACAGACCCGAAAGGTCTTGACCACCCTGACGCCCAGGGAGGAGAAGGTCCTCAGGATGAGGTTCGGGATAGGCGAAAAGGCGGATCACACCCTGGAAGAGGTGGGCCGCGACTTCTGCGTCACCCGAGAGCGTATCCGCCAGATAGAGGCCAAGGCCCTGCGCAAACTGAGGCACCCCAGCAGGAGCAGAAAGTTGAAAAGCTTTCTGGAAAACTGAGAGATCGCGCGAGATCTGAAATGGCGCGCCTGCTGCTCCTCTTTTTCCCCCTGCCGCAGGCCCCCGCCCATAATTGCCGAGACACTGATGAATGTTCCCCTTGAAAAGGACAGCCACTGCTTTTGCTGCGGCAAAGACAATCCGCACGGGCTCCATCTTCACGTTCTCAGGGACGGACCCACGGGGGCTAAAACCGTGTTCATTGCCCGCAAGCGATACTGCGGCTGGTCCAAGTACCTCCATGGCGGGGTGATCAGCCTTATCTTTGATGAACTCCTCGGGTGGGTCTCCCTCCACCTGGGGTATGACGCGGTCACCGCCCGGCTTGAGGTCCGCTACCGTCAGCCGGTCCCTCTAAATTCCCGTCTCCTTTTCAAGGGAAATCTGGAAAAAGCGGAAAAGGGCCTTTTAGACATCGGGACGGTTGCCTGGTTGGAGGACGGGTCTGTGGCCGCCACGGGCAAGGGCCGCATGATGGTCATCCGAAGACGCTCACCCGCATCCGGTCGGTAGGTAGTGCCCATCCATAAATAAGTAACCGTTCACGGGCTCTTGAGATCTCCCTGATACACTGATATGAGAAAATCGCATCAGCTCAATAATTAGG
>JAGHEC010000273.1 GCA_021159525.1 Deltaproteobacteria bacterium
AGCGAGGACAAACCGGGGACCCATCCGAAGGATGGGGAGTCCGAGCAAAGCGAGGACAAACCGGGGACCCATCCGAAGGATGGGGAGTCCGAGCAAAGCGAGCGAAGAAGAGACGGCGCGCTCCCGGCAGTCGCCTCAAAAAAACCCTTCTGCCCCTATTTATTGAGTTAGTACTTTTTATATCTGGCTATCCTCAAAGAGCTCGATTTCAAGCGCGAGGCCTTGCAGCTCCTTCATGAGGACCTTGAAGGACTCCGGAAGCCCTGCCTCCAGGGTATTGTTTCCCTTGACGATCCTTTCGTACATCCGGGTCCGGCCTGCCACATCGTCAGATTTAACCGTCAGAAATTCCTGAAGAGTATAGGCTGCCCCATAGGCTTCCATGGCCCACACTTCCATCTCACCCAGCCTCTGACCCCCGAACTGGGCCTTTCCGCCCAATGGCTGCTGGGTAACGAGCGAATAGGGGCCGATCGAGCGAGCATGGAGTTTATCATCCACCAGATGATGCAGTTTCATGATATACATCATCCCCACAGTTATCTGCTGATCAAAAGGCTCTCCTGTCCGACCGTCATACAAGGTCGTCTGACCGGTAATCGGCAATCCAGCCTCATCAAGGAAACGTTTAATCTCTTCCTCGTCCGCCCCGTCGAACACCGGTGTGGCTACGGGCAGGCCTTCTGCAAGGAGTCTTGCCCTTTCTGCCAACTCATCGTCCGGCACATCTTCTACATAAGCCCCATACTCCTTGCCGGATAATACCCTTGCAAGCTTTTCCCTCAGCTCATGACCGCTTGCCAGCTTCTCCACGAGTTGACCGATCTGCCGCCCCAGTTCATAGGAGGCCCATCCCAGATGCGTCTCCAACACCTGGCCCACATTCATGCGCGAAGGAACGCCCAGGGGGTTAAGCACGATATCCACAGCGGTTCCATCAGCAAAATAGGGCATATCCTCCACCGGCAGGATTCTGGATAAGACCCCCTTATTCCCGTGCCGACCAGCCATCTTGTCGCCCACAGACAGCTTTCGCTTTACCGCTACGAAGACCTTGACCATCTTGATGACGCCCGGGGCCAATTCGTCCCCTATCCCGAGATTTTCTATTTTCTCTTCGCAGACCTCAGTGACATGGGCGATCTTGGAAACACAATTTTGTACAATCGCCTCAATCCTCTCAATCTCATCCATCGAGGCCTTGAAATCAGCACCGGCCCATGCCTCCACCGGCAGATCTTCAATGTGTTCTGCGGTGATCCTGTGCTTGGCCCGAAGCAGGATGTCACCCGTCTTCTTATCCCGCATATCGGCCTTCAGCTTTTTCCCCGGGAGGATGCGCGCCAGGTTTTCCCTGGCGCTTCGGACGATTCCGTCTACCTCATCTTCCAAGTCCTTTCTGAGCTGTTGAGCCTCCTGGGCTTCAATAGCAAGACTTCGCTCATCCTTTTCAACGCCTCCCCGGGAAAAAACCTTGGCATCGATGACAATGCCGCTCACCCCCGGAGGCGCCTTCATGGAAGTATCCTTGACATCCCCGGCCTTATCGCCGAATATAGCCCTTAAGAGCTTTTCTTCAGGAGACAGCTGGGTCTCACCCTTGGGAGTGATTTTCCCCACCAGGATATCCCCGGGCTGAATCTCGGCGCCGATCTTGACGATCCCACTTTCATCCAGGTTTCTGAGAGCATCTTCGCCCACGTTGGGAATATCCCTCGTAATCTCTTCCTTGCCCAGCTTGGTGTCTCGCGACACAACCTCGAATTCCTCAATATGAATGGAGGTATAGATATCTTCTCTGACAACCCGCTCGCTGATGAGGATGGAATCCTCAAAATTATATCCGCCCCATGACATAAAGGCGACCATTACATTCCGGCCGAGGGCCAGTTCGCCCAGTTCAGTAGAAGGGCCATCGGCGATCACCTGACCCTTTTTCACAAAATCGCCCTTTTTCACGATCGGTTTCTGAGTATAACAGCTGTTTTGGTTGGATTTCTTAAACTTGATAAGCTTGTAGATCTCCACCTCAGGTTCATCATTTTCCTCAGAAGCGCTGGATCGAATAACGATGCGTCTGGCATCCACATCCTCCACCACCCCATCTCTCTTGGCGATTACCGAAACCCCGGAATCTCTTGCTACAATGCCTTCCACCCCGGTCCCCACCAGAGGGGCCTGGGCCTTTAATAAAGGAACGGCCTGGCGCTGCATATTAGATCCCATCAAGGCCCTGTTGGCATCGTCGTGCTCCAGAAAAGGGATCAGAGAGGCCGAGATGCTGACAAGCTGATCGGGTGATACATCCATATACTTGATCTCATCGATCGGTCTCTTGTCCGCCTCTCCTGCAATGCGCACCGCAGCCTCTTCCCGCATAAAACGGCCCTCGCTGTCCAGAGGGGCATTGGCCTGAGCAATCGGAAAATCACCCTCATCCAGGACTGAGAGGTATTGAATCTTGGTTGTGGCCCGCTTGTCTTCCACCTGCCGGTAGGGCGTTTCAATAAACCCGAATTCGTTGATCTTAGCATAGGTGCTTAACGAAACGATCAGTCCGATATTCGGCCCTTCCGGCGTTTCAATCGGGCAGATCCTTCCATAATGGGTAGGATGAACATCCCGGACCTCAAACCCTGCCCTTTCACGGGTCAGACCGCCTGGACCCAGGGCGCTCAGCCGTCGCTTATGCGTCACCTCAGACAAGGGGTTGGTCTGGTCCATAAATTGGGAAAGCTGGCTGGTCCCGAAAAACTCCTTTACCACAGCCGAGGCAGGCTTGGAATTGATCAGATCATGAGGCATCAATGTCTCTACCTCTTGGAGACTCATCCTCTCCTTTATAGCCCTTTCTATCCTCACCAGTCCAATGCGGTATTGATTTTCCAGCAGTTCGCCCACTGCCCTCACCCGCCGGTTCCCGAGATTGTCAATGTCGTCTACAGCCGACTCAAAACTCTTCAACCGGACCAGCTCCTTGACCACTGCCAGAATGTCCTCTCTTTGCAAGGTGCGCTCATCCAAGGGCACATCCAGATTGAGTCGATAATTCAACTTCAATCTCCCCACCTTGGAAAGATCATAGGTGTCGAGGTTGAAAAAAAGCTTATCAAAAAAACTCTCCGCCACCTCCTGGGTCGGCGGACTGCTGGGCCTCATCTTGCGATAGATATCCAGGATCGCCTCATCCGGGCTGTTGATCCGGTCTGCCAGCAGGGTCTCCCTGATACTCGTGCTGACCCCCTGTCCTGTAAGGACAAGGACTTCCAGAACCGTCATCCCCCTCGCCCTCAGCACATCCAGAGCATCACCCACGATAGGCTGGTTTACCTCCAGGATGACCTCCCCTGTCTCCGGATCAAGGACATCTTGAGCCATTACGCGGCCTTCAATGGCCTCCTCGTCTACGGGAATGCGGATCCGTTCAGGGTCGAGGCATTTGATCTCCTGAATCCCTTTTTCCTTCAAAAGGTCTATGAGCTCGCGTGTAAGCGGCTGACCGTCGTGAGCAAGAACCTCTTCTGATTCCGGCGCAATAACATCACCCGATACAATGAACCCTTCTGTACCTTTTAGATTTGACGCCAGGGGTATGCAAAATGGGATGCGCGGCCGGCTTATGTCATAAGACCGGAGGACCTTGAGAAGACGCCGGCTATATTTGGCCCCTTTCTTGGCCAAAACTTCTCCCGTATCAGGCTCCACAATATCCTGCGAGACCTTCTCCTGGGCCAACTGCTCAGGCCTGCACTCCCGCCAGCCCCCGGTTTCCCCCAGGGACAGCATCTCGGTTTCATAAAAATGATGCAGGATCTCCTTATCCGAATACCCGAGTGCCCTTAGAAGGATGGTGGCAGGAAATTTTCTTCGTCTATCAATGCGAACATGCAGAAAATCCTTGGGATCGAATTCAAAATCGAGCCACGAACCCCTCAACGGGATGATGCGTGCTGAATAGAGCAGTTTCCCGCTGGAATGGGTCTTTCCCTTGTCATGGTCGAAAAAGGCCCCGGGAGATCGGTGGAGCTGACTCACGACGGCCCGTTCCGTGCCGTTTATGATGAATGTTCCCCGATCGGTCATCATCGGAACGGTGCCGAAATAGATTTCCTGCTCTTTGATGTCTCGAATGCTCCTCGATTCAACCCCGGCATCTGCATCAAAGACCACCAGCCGTACAGTCAATCTCAGGGGGGCCTCATAGGTCATCCCTTTACTGAGACACTCCTCCTCACTGTGCTTGACATCCTCAAACATGTATTTGACGAACTCAAGGGAGGAGGTCCCGGCAAAATCATGTATCGGGAAAACGCCTTTAAAGGCAGCCTGCAACCCGATTTCCTCCCGCTCCTCCGGAGGAACATCCTTTTGCAGAAATCGCTTATAAGAATTTTTCTGCATATCGATCAGATTCGGGGGTTCTATAATCTTCTCGATCTTCCCGAAATTCTTCCTGATCCGCCTTCTGACGCCATCCGTTTTTAACATGGCACTTCCTTCTGCCCAATGAATAACGACTGACTCTTTGGGATTGCGCCCTGTCCACAAGCTACAATCGAAAACAGCCAGACCATTGCAGGAAAGCTTCTCGGCCCTTGCCGAACCCTGGCCTCCGGGGCCGTCACTTAATCTCCACCGCAGCTCCGGCCTCTTCAAGCTGGGCCTTGATGCTCTCCGCTTCTTCCTTGGGAACGCCTTCCTTCACCGGGCTGGGGACACCGTCCACCACGGCCTTTGCTTCCTTAAGGCCCAGGCCGGTAATGGCGCGAACGACCTTAATCACCTGGATCTTCTTATCGCCCACACCTGTCAACACCACATCGAACTCGGTCTGCTCAGCCGCCTCTTCTTTGGTCTCCCCGCCGCCTGGTACGGCGGCAACCGCCACAGGCGCGGCCGCGCTTACGCCGAATTTCTCTTCCATCTCTTTTACAAGTTCGGAAAGCTCCAAAACCGTCATATTGGCTATGAAGTCTATTACATCTTCTTTGGTAATATCCGCTGCCATCAGTATATTTTCACCTCCGCATGGGTTGATTATTGCATTCCTTCTTTTTGTTCCCTAACGGCCCTCAACAAATTCATCAGGTTGGTCAGGACACCGCTCAAGGCCCTTACAAAAGATGTCGGGACAGCCTGCATGACAGAGAGGGTCTGCGCCAGTAATACATCGCGACTTGGCAACGCCGCCAGGCTCTTGATGCTTTCTTCGTCAATCGCCTTCCCCGATATCTGCCCCATTTTGATCTTGAGCTTTTTGACCTCCTTTGCAAAATCAACCAGGGCCTTGGCAGGGCTCACCACATCCGCGTAGGTCAGGGCAATGGCTGTCGGTCCGCGCATGTGATCTACAATGGTTTCCGCTCCCGTGCCTTTGCTAGCCAGCTTGAGCAACCTGTTCTTCACGACCTCGAATTCGGCATTTGCTTTTCTGAGTTCACCTCTCAGCCGATTCAGCTCTGCAACGTTGAGCCCTTGATAATCGACAAGAAACGCGCCCTCCGCTTTTTCGAGGCGACCATGAAGATCGGCAATAAATTGTTTCTTTTCGTCTCTATTCATATTCACCTCCTCTCTGAACGACCATTAAAATCGCCAAAGACAAAAGGTGCGGGCTTGCACTTATTTATAAATGAATGCAGTCAATGAATGCAGTCTCGGCAGGCTTGCGCAATTAAGCCCCGTAACGGAAAACAAGCTACATTTCCCGTTTGATCCCCAGGGCGCCTACTGTCTTTGACCTGAAACGATCCCGGAGCACATCATCCTGGATCGGCATCTCCATCTCGACTTATTGGCCCATCCGACAACGGGTTCTACCTGGAATTGTTGGATGAAAATGATTTTTTGCAGCACAGCCCCCAAGGAATTGGCGCATGCTCCTTGATCAAAAAGATCCTCGGCCTTCCGCAACAGCCGCTGCTGCGGTCATTCCGGATCAAGCAATGCCAATGCCTATTGGCTTAAGAGTTCCTTCACGTAGACAGGATCTATCTTGATCCCCGGTCCCATGGTGGAAGAGACGGCTATCGCCTTAAGATACGTCCCCTTGCTCGCTGAAGGCTTGAGTCGCTGAAGGGTTTCAATAAAAGCGGCCATATTCTGCAAAAGCTTTTCAAGACCGAAAGAAACTTTCCCCATCGAGGCATGTACAATGCCTGCCTTTTCAACCTTGAAATCGATCTTGCCGGCCTTGATCTCGTTTACGGCCCTCGCCACATCAAACGTAACGGTTCCCAGCTTTGCATTCGGCATCATCCCGCGGGGCCCTAAAATGCGGCCCAGTTTTCCTACCGATCCCATCATATCAGGCGTTGCAATAGCCTTGTCGAACTCCAGCCACCCTTTCTGGACTTTATCCACGAGCTCTTCGGAACCGGCATAATCCGCACCCGCATCCAAGGCCTCTTTTTCTTTTTCACCTTTTGCGAAAACAGCCACCCGAACGGTTCTTCCCACACCGTTTGGGAGGACCACCGTACCTCTCACCATCTGGTCCGCATGCCTTGGATCCACCCCTAACCGGACCGCCAGTTCTATGCTTTCATCAAACTTGGCATAGGCGCAATCGATCGCTAGCTGCACGGCCTCCTGGAAGGTGTATCGTTTCAGCTTGTCGACCTTCTGAACCGCTTCCTTATATTTTTTGCCTTTCCTGACCATATCTCATTCCCTTAGTTGATGGTGGCAATACTCAACACATATTATCTCAAGAATCCGGGAAGCCTTGCAAATCGGGCCAAAACCCGGAATAAAACACGCCCTGACGGCCGCAAGCAAACAGGTTTTATCCAAAACCCAAAAACATTCCGCCCGGCCCTGGGGGTCACTGCCTCCCCTCCAAGACGGGACAAAAACCGGTTACAGCTCCTCAGAACGGCGGCAGAGCGTTCGAATTCGTTCTGGTCCAGCCCCAAGGACATACTCTCATAAGACGGTAGCCCTTTGCCGCCTTTCCATAAACGCTATTAC
>JAGHEC010000458.1 GCA_021159525.1 Deltaproteobacteria bacterium
ACCGGGGACCCGCCCGAAGGGTGGGGAGTCCGAGCAAAGCGAGGACAAACCGGGGACCCGCCCGAAGGGTGGGGAGTCCGAGCAAAGCGAGGACAAACCGGGGACCCATCCGAAGGATGGGGTCTGAGTCGAGCGAAGCGAGCGAAGAAGAGACGGCGCCCTTCCGGCAGTCGCGTCAGAAAAACCCTTCTGCCCCGATTTATTGAGCTGTTACGTGAGCCGGACAATCCCAAATTTGACCAAAAATTACCCGTGAACGGTTACGACGGGCCAAACTCGCAAATACGAGGGGTCTTACAGTAAGATGCAGTGTAAGTCGCTGTTAGTTAAACAGATCGGCGAGGCGGGATCGATTATCCCGGAAAGTTCTGTTGGATTATTGGAAAAACCAAAAGCGCCAGTGAGCCAGGGCTTACTGAATGGAAATAACCTGTCTTTGTGCGACACGGACAGGCAGCATTGAAGTCTTTTGTCATGCTATGCGGTTCGGCCCGATGAAGACGCGGCCCGGAATGCGGCCAGCTTGTGCGGAGTCAACCGCCCCAGGGCAATCCTGAGGGGTTTTCCCCTGCGGCCTGCCCGCCTGATCCAGTTTTCAATCTCGGACCTGAGATCCTCCTCGCCCACCCCTTTTCGCCGCGTGGCGGATCTGACATCGTGGTCCATGTCCCCTGAATTGAGAAACGTCCATGTTTCGCCGTATCTGGAGACCACCCCTGTATGGCCCCTTTCGCCGGTTGAAAAAGAGAGAATGAGACCTTTTTCCAGGCAGGGTTCGATCTCGTTCCACAACTCCTCAGCCTCATTCCTCGACCCGGAAACCCGTGAGAATGTCCTGTCGTAGACCGTAGCGGCCGAGGCCTCGATCAGACCGTTCCCCGTGAGATAGGCATTCATGGGGAGACCTTGGCTCACAGCCGCGTTGATGAGGTAGTTTTGCATTCCCCCCGGACCTCCGTAACGAACACCCATTTCCTCGAGCCCGGCCACGACCAGTTCATAGCAGTTCAGCCTCTCATAGGATGTTCCGATGTGCCGCTCCAACACTGTTGCAAGGCGTGCGGGCGATACAGCATCGGAACGGCCCGGGCCCGCGGCCTTCTGTCTGGTCACAAGGGGGGCCGGCTGTTGCCGCACGGGGACAGCATCTGGGTCCGGAGGGGGCGACCCGGCAGAGGCGGTTCTTTCAGGGCTGGCCTTCTCTGGCGGAAAATGAGGTCCCCTACCCCATACCACCTCACGGGTGACAGGATCTATGAATATGTCCTCTCCTTCACGAATGCTGCGAAAGGCCTTTTGGGCATTCACCTCCGAATGGATGATCTTCCAGCAATCCCCGCCGTAATCGGGATGGGATATGAGCAGGTGCGAAACCGTGGGATTTTCCCTGGAGATGACGCCTAAATGCACCAGTTCGCGTGATGGGGCCTGACAGGACCTTGCCGCCCTGTCTGGGTGCGACTCGCACAGACACGCAGTGATCTCCTGTCTCAGTGCAGCCTCAAACCCGGAAGACCCCTGAACATTTTTCAGGCACGGGCCAAGGGGCCTGTTGTCCATGCCTTGCCTGTCAACGGATCCAATCCTGTAATCCATTTCCCGTATCTCCTCCCCCTGACGGTGCTCATGAATAATAGATCTTATTGTCACTTAAAGCCAGGCACACGCATCAGCTCAATAATTAGGGGGATAACAGCGAAGGCGCCACCGGGGCAGGAAGATTTTTCTTCCGCTCCGGGCCTCCGGGTTGAGTCGAGTGAAGAAGAGAGGGCGCCCTCCCGGCAGTCGCTTCAGAAAAATCATGCTGCCCCTATTTATTGAGCTATTGCAAGCACACGTTGTTTAAATCGGTTAGCAATATCTGTGCCGCTCAACAATCCCATATCCTTTTCATGCAACCCCCTGTAATTATTTGATTTGGTATGTCTCATGCGCCCCCGGCCGACCGGGCTGGCGCGTCAGAGTTGCCCACATGCCCTGTTAAAACATGCCGCCCTCCCGGCAGTCGCTTCAGAAAAACCCTTCTACCCCTATTTATTGAGGTGTTACGTTGGTTCCTTTCAAATTTCGGGGTCTTCGTTCAGGCACTAATTGGAGTAATCCGTGTAATCTGCGGATTCAAAGAAATGAAACTTCCAACAGGGATACATCGTCCTCAAACATCTCTTTGCCCTGGATGCGTCTCATGGCCTCGATGACTTGCCGGGGCGAGGCGTCCCCCTCCTTGCACAGCCGCGTTACAAGCCCCACAAAATCGTTCAGATGAAACATCCCGCCCTCAGGTCTCGGAACCTCGTATATGCCGTCGCTGTAGACATAGATCTTGGCATAGGACGCCAGTTTCAGGGTTGATTTCTGGTATTTCTGGTCGGGCAGTCCGCCGATGATTAATCCGCCCGGATTGAGGAGCACGGTCTCGGCCGTGCTGGCAGAGTCCCCTGTGCGGGCGATGGCAGGGGGATGCCCCCCGCTCGAGAAGGTCAGATCCCGCTCGGCTTTGTTGTACACGCCGTACCAAATGGTAAAAAACATATCGTGGTGGGCCTCCATCTGGTAAACTTCGTTGAGCCCCTCCAGCACCTGGGAGGGATCCCTGAAGTCCACGTAATTGAGGGATTGGGAGCGCAGGGAATTGAGGGCCGAAATGGACAAAAGGGCCGCACCCACGCCGTGCCCGCACACGTCCAGGAGATAGACGGCCAAATGATCGTCGTCAATCCAGTGATACCCGAAGGAATCGCCACCCAGCGAAGTGGAAGGGATGAATTCCCAATCGGTTCGGATGTTCCCTTCCAGCGGTTTGGGGAGGAGGGAACGGACATATTCAGCGGCCTGATTGAGTTCCTTGGTGAGCGCCTTCTGACTCTTTACCAGGGCCTCGTAGGCCTCGTTGCGTTGAAGGCGCATGATGTAGGCATTTGAATGATACCGGATCCGGGCGATCAGTTCGACCTTGTCCGGGAGCTTGACCAGATAATCGTTGGCCCCCGCAGCAAAGGCATCCGCCTTGGTGACCGCCTCTTCCTTGGAAGAAAGAATGATCAGGGGGATTTCCCGAGTCTTTTGGTTGGCCCGGAAGAATTTGGCCAGGGTGAGGCCGTCGATATCGGGCATGACCAGATCCAGAAGCACCAAGGTAGGGTGCACATCAAGGGCCATCTGGATGGCCTTCGCCGGGTCCTGGCAGTAGTGCAAGCGTATCTCCGGGTCCTGGGCCAGCATGCGACGAACCGCCTCTGCGATAATGGCCTGATCATCGACCAGAAGCACTGTAATGCCGTGTTCCGTCAAGTGTGCGGGTTGATCGGATAATCCTTGTTCTTGCAGGTTCATGTTCGCTCCTGTGCGGCAATCGTCTTAAAAAATATCTCTGCCTCGGGCGGGATCGAGGTGAACCGCACCCGGAAGGCGGCAGGATCGTCCGTTTCCGCCTCGGTAACCTTGGCGTACAGATCGGTCGTGATCTCATTCCCCTTCGGATCGAAAACGGATATCTTGAGATTGGTCAGTTTTTCCGGCTTGGTGTCCGCCCGGATCTCGGCCGTGGCATCCAGCATCCGGACGACCGATCCGGAACAGGCCTCATCGCCGGCATGTTTTCCTTCCAGGATGATGAGCTGAACAGGAAACGGCTTTGACAGTTCGTGCAGTTCCACATCGGCCTTTTCCGGAAGAAACAGATTGAATTCGCCGCGGATCCCCCCGATTTCATAAATAGTGATCGGCCGTTTGACCCCCTTGGGCATGACATCCATCTCATCGTCAATCCTCAGCAAATGCCGGCCGCACTCTTCCAGAGTGCTCTCCGAGATGAAGATCTGTCCGCCCACCGTGTAGGATTCGATGCGCGAGGTCAGGTTGACATTTCGTCCCACTACTCCGTATTTCATCCGCTTTTTGGATCCGATATTCCCCACTACGATCTGGCCGGAGTTGATCCCGATTCCCTGCTGCACCTCGGGGTAGCCGTTTTCCCTGCATCGGCGGTTGACCTCGGCCATGGTCAGCTGCATCTCCACGGCGCATGCCACGGCCCTCTTGGCGTCGTTGTCGCGCAGCACCGGTGCCCCGAAGATGACAAAGATGGCATCCCCGATAAATTCATCAATGGTGCCCTGGTATTTGAGGATAACTTCGGTCATGGTCTCCAGATAAATGTTGATGATGCTCACCACGTCCTCGGCCGGAAGCCGCTCCCCGATCGCAGTGAATCCCCTGAGGTCGGTCATCATGATGGTAACAAAGCGCTTTTCCCCGCCCAGGGCGGCCCCTTCCGGGGATTTCAGAATGGCGTCCACAATATCGTCGGAAAGGTACTGGCCGAAGGTTTTGCGGATGAGCCGGTTGGCCCTCTCCAGCCGGGCCTGGGCCTCGTTTCTCTGAAGCAGGTTGATATAGCCCCTGGAATGATGCCGAATCCGGGCGATGATCTCCACACGGTCCGGGAGTTTGACCAGATAATCATTAGCCCCCAGGGCAAAGGCCTCGGCCTTGGTGAGGGCCTCCTCCTTGCTCGACAGGACAATCAGGGGCACATCGCGGGTGGTGGGGTTGGCCCGGAAGTAACGGACCAGGATCAGCCCGTCTACCTCGGGCATGATCAGGTCCTGAAGAATAACCGTGGGGTGGATGCGATTGGCAGCCTTAATTGCCTTTGTCGCATCCTGACAGAAATGAAAGTCGATATCCTGCTCCGGGGCCAGCATGCGGCGAACCGCCTCACCGATCATGGCCTGATCGTCCACGAGGAGGACCGTGATCCGGTGCTGGGTCAGAGAAACGCCCTGTTCGATACTGTCGTCAGTCATTATAAATCCTAAAGGGGGCGGCCCGACGGCCGCACCCAAACAGGTTTCACGAAAAGTCCCACAACGTTATGCCCGCGCGGGGGGGCACTGCCTCCCCTCCAAGACGGGACAAAAACCGGTTACAGCTCCCGGGAACGGCGGCAGAGCGTTGGAATTCGTTCTGTTCCAGCCCCAAGGACAATTTTTCATAAGACGGTAGTCCTTTGCCGCCTTTCCATAAAGGCTATTACGAGTCATGGGGCGGTCGCCGAGCGTTACGTATGCATTTTGTTGTCCCCCAAGGGTAAGATGTTATCCAAAGTCCCACAACGTTATGCCCGCGCGGGGGGTCACTGCCTCCCCTCCAAGACGGGACAAAAACCGAATACAGCTCCTGGGAACGGCGGCAGAGCGCTCGAATTCTTTCTGAACCAGCCCCAAGGACAGTTTTTCATAAGACGGTAGTCCTTGCCGCCTTTCCATAAAGGCTATTACG
>JAGHEC010000393.1 GCA_021159525.1 Deltaproteobacteria bacterium
CAATAATGACGGGTTTTTCATAACAGCTCAATAAATGGGGGCAGAAGGGTTTTTCTGACGCGACTGCCGGGAGGGCGCCGTCTCTTTGTGACTTATCAGTGGGGGAAGCCGCAGCTCGACGAAGTCGGGAATGCAAAAGGGGAAAGCCTGCCCGCCATTGCCTTGTTACCCATGTTACTTCCTTCTGCCATCGCAGATCCACGGGACGAAAGTCTTGGCAAGAACGCTCAATTGGCCTTGGCAGGCGGGTGTCCCCGGCAGATAAGTCACTCAAGAGACCAGCCCGGAGGCCCGGAGCGGAAGAAAAATTCTTCTGCCCCGGCACCAGGTTCGCACTTATCCCCCTAATTATTGAGGTGATACTCTTGAATCGCACAGCCCTTTATTCTATAATCTATTTTTAAGGTCGTTGACAAGCAACTGGCGCCAATATCCTCAAAGTTTAAAGGACCTGCGCCGCCCCATGCATACCCCAGTTCAGCAGAGGGCTTGAGCCATGCCAAAGACAGCGAAGATCCCTAAGGCCACCATCACCAGACTCTCCATCTACGACAGACAACTCGAACTCCTGGAATTCGATGGATACCGGGTGGTGTCCTCTGAAAAGCTGGCATGGCTGTGCCAGGTCAATCCGGCCCAGGTCAGGAAGGACCTCGGGTACTTCGGGGAGTTCGGGATCAGGGGCGTGGGATACGATGTAATCGATTTGCAGGCCCGGATAAAGGAGATCCTGGCCATCAACCGCACCTGGAATCTCGCCATCGTAGGCGTAGGGAAGCTGGGGTCTGCCCTGATCCAGCACCACAATTTCTCGGCAAGGGGCTTCAAGTGTGTGGCCGCCTTCGACAACGCGCCCGACAAGATCGGGAAACGAATCCCTTCCGGACTCATCATCCAAAGCGTGGACCAATTGAAAGATACGGTCCGGGAACTGGAGGTAGAGATCGGGGTCATCGCGACCCCGGCCTCGACCGCGCAAATGGTGGCGGATTTTCTTTTGGACGCGGAAGTGAACGCCATTCTCAACTTCTCGCCCACCCGGATCGGCGTCCCGGAATGTTGCCTGGTTGAAAACATCGATTTTACGGTGATGTTGGATGTCCTTGTGTACAAGGTTCATCACGAGCCCAAAGAGCCAAGGGCATAGTCCCGCGCCAATACAATATCATGTCTGCCGATGCAGTCTGACCCTATGGCAAATCACCCGAAAATCGTCGAAATCTTTACGGACGGTGCATGCAGCGGAAATCCGGGCCCGGGGGGATACGGCGCCCTTCTAAGATATGGGGATATGGCCAAAGAAATCTCAGGGTGTGAACCCTGCACCACCAACAACCGAATGGAGATGATGGCCGTGATCCAGGCCCTCCGGCAGCTCAAGCGCCCGTGCAGGATTAGGCTCTACACCGATTCAAAATACGTGATGCGCGGAATGACCGAGTGGCTGCCCGCATGGATCAGGCAGAACTGGATGACTTCCCAAAGACGGCCGGTGTTAAACAAGGACCTGTGGCTCAAGATCCTGGACCTGACTAAACCCCATCAGATCGAGTGGAAGTGGGTGCGCGGGCACACAGGACACCCTGAAAACGAGCGCTGCGACCGGCTGGCCCGAGAGGCCCTGGAAAAATGCCGGGACCGGTCATCCCGGAGAGGGAATACCGGCGCCAGGCTGCATGACAACCCGCAAACATAAATCGGCTTGACGGAGGCGCCCATGAAATGCCCGAAATGCAACTATACCAGCTTCGATTTCAATGATCTCTGTCCGAAATGCGGGCATGACCTCTCCCGGGAAAGAGCCCTCATGGGATTGCCTTCTTATCAGCCCAAGCCCATCTTCCTGTTGGGCATGCTGGCAGGCAATGGCGAGGAATCAGAGTCCGCTTCTTTTCTGGAACACCGTGAAATGCTGCACGCGCAAGGATCCGAGGCCGCGGACCTACTGATCTCGTTCGAAAACCTGTCGGCCGAAGGCCCCGAGATAATCCCCCTGGCGCCGGAACCTTCACAGACAAGTGCCGAAACACAGACTGCAGCCTCCGAATTCCCCACATCCCTGGAGGATTATTCTAAACAGGATAACGACCCTCAAGCCTCGATCCAATTTCAACCGGGGCCTTTGCCGTCAGTTCCTGAAACCGCCATGGAACACGATCGCAAATTCCCCGTTTCCCTCGAGGACCCCTCCGAGGACGAGGCCCCGATCCCTTCCGAACCGGAACCTGCAGATGCGGGACCTGAACCCGAAATTGAATTCAAAATACAGGATCCTGACCTCAAAGAGGACATTGCCGTGTCTCCGGAGGGTCTTACCGTTGAAGATCCCGATCTTGTCCTTTTTGACGCCCAAACAGAATCACAAATCCATCCAGATGAAGGCCCGGCCGAGATTGTCTTTGACCCGGAAGCCATTATGTCCGAAGATTCCGGCTCCGACTTGGGCGGTTTCTGGAAAAAGCAGGCCATTGAGCAACGAATGGCCGATATCCAACTGCATGACCTTTCCCAAGAGCAACCGGCAGCCGCAGAAGCACAGGAAAAACCTCCAGAAAAAGAACCAAGGGAGCCGGACCTCTTTGAGCTGGAACTGGAACCCCTTGAACTCCAAGTGGATACCGACGGCCCGCACAAGAAGAAAACATAGGATACATACTGTTTTCTCAGCCTACGCGTGGCCTGACGGCCGCAACCAAACAAGTTTCCTAACCCTTCACGGGGACTTGAGATCTCGTTGATACATTGATATGAGAAAATCGTACCAGCTCAATAAGTATTCGGATAACAGCGAACGTACCGCGGGGGCAGGATTATTTTCCTTGTCCCACAACGTTATGCCCGCGCGGGGGGTCACTGCCTCCCCTCCAAGACGGGACAAAAACCGACCAC
>JAGHEC010000108.1 GCA_021159525.1 Deltaproteobacteria bacterium
CCACGGGACGAAAGTCTTGGCAAGAACGCTCAATTGGCCTTGGCAGGCGGGTGTCCCCCGCAGATAAGTCACTCAAGAGACCGGCCCGGAGGCCCGGAGCGGAAGAAAAATTCTTCTGCCCCGGCACCAGGTTCGCAGTTATCCCCCCCAATTATTGAGGTGATGCATTTTTTCTTTTTTAGCATACACAATTCCCGTTAATCTTCTTAAAGCAAGGAATGCAGTATAGATCACCATTTTGCTCAATCAGCCTACCTTCTATGACCGGCTCGCCACAATATGAACATCTGTGATAGACCCCGGCCAGCTCAACAGGAGGGTCATTCCACTCAATCTTTTTTACGTCAAACAACTGTTCAGGACATAGACCAGAAATCTCGAAAATCCTGTTGTCCACAAGCTCCTGGTACCTTGCCACATCATCCAATCTGGCCTCATTGCTCCGGATCTTTCTCTCAAGATGCTCATATTTTTCTTCGTCCCCAAAGCGCCTATGTTTCATCAAAAGCCTGATGGCTTTTCCGTTATGCTTGAAATAAACTGAATAGTTGTGTTTGCCAAAATCCAATATGTACAAACGCTGATTTCCTATGGTGAGCCCAAGCAAGACCTGTATTGCATCCAGGGCAGAGGTCGAATTTTCTGCAATCATGCAGATTCCCCCGCTTGGATCATCTAGCGATCTGTGAACACCCTGAACATACTCACAAAGCTTTGCACCAATCATAAGATCAGGGCACAGGTGCCCGTGAAAATCCACCAGCCGCTTAAGTGCGATGTTACCGAGCATTTTTCGATCTCCCCTGTAAAGAGACATTAGTTCATTGTCATTGAAAATCCGAAAACTCAGCACCCAACTGCCCGAATGCAGTGGGAAACGCTGGTCATAGCTGTAATAATGAAAATACAGAAAGAAAATCTCTTCATTTGCCTGAACTAGATATCCATTGATAGGTTGCTCATCAGCGGTTTTGAACCGCCCGATCAATTCTCCAACCCTGTATGTCTTTCCATCAAAGGTAAAGGAGGCCGGCATCTGTCTGAAATTGTCAAAATCTACCATTACCCTCTTCTGAATGTATTCGAACAACTCGTATCGGATGGACCGCAACACTTCCGTCCTGTCCATCATACGCCTACCTTTCTTGACGCTAAGGTCCGTGCAGCAATTGGTTCTATGCTCAAAAACGGAGAGACTTGCAGGGTCTCTCTTTGCAATAACCTCTTTTCAACAAGTTTTTCCTTAATGACCCCTACCACCTTCCACATGGCTTTTCGCACTTCCGGGCACAGGCCAAGGCCTTCTATTACTCCTGGCTCTATCCATATGAATAAAATCTCCGTGGGAAATCCTCCCGCCAGGTCAGCCGTGGCTAATGGCTGCACGAGCCGGCGGATCACCCGACGTTTGGCGACAATCCATGACAAGTGTTGCTTAAACACTCGGTAAGGCCAGATGTAGAGTTTGCCTGCCGGCCCGCCAAGACTGAAAGCACTGACAACGATCACAAGATCCATTCCATAGATTAGACCGGCGGCACACCGCGGATCGTCACCCAGGTACGCAAGCTCTACGCGATCTCCCAACGAACCCCGGCCTAATGCCTCTAAGATGTAGCATCCAACGCCAAAATCACCATCCAATACATTGCCCAGGCCAATGATCAAGCCCTTCTTCATTTGCATCCCTAAACCTCCTTTTTACCCCTTGCCAGGTATTTGCCTGGTTTGTTGACTATCTCCAACGGAAAGAACCCTGCGTCCATAAACAGCGAACGCATTCGATGGCTGTCAGGAAGAGTGTCGCAGGCAACGGCCGGGTGCGCACTATGATGCTTTGCCAACTCCTCACGGCTCAAAAGGTGAGCGATAATAAGGATACCATCATACCTCAGGACCCGGCTCATTTCCCGAAGTGCCTTGGCCTTATCTGTAAAATGTGGAAAGGCCGCAAAGCAGATCACTCTATCGACTATCTCGTTTGCAAATGGAAGGAAATGCACATCCGCTTGTACAATGATATCCATGTCTCCCCGCGGTTTTCTGTTTGCCTGTCTCAGCATGTGAAATGATAAATCAACGGCAAATATCCGGCCCAAGGCTCCTACCTGTCCATAAATATAAGGAATCAGAACACCCGTTCCTGTTCCCACATCCAGCACTCGTTCTCCAGGCCTTACCCCGAATTCCTTGACAAGGGCTTCAAGGCGGTGTCGCACATGTGGGGGGTAATGCACCTTTTCCCAATCCGAGGCTCGCCTGTCGAAAAAGCCTAGACGAGTTTCCATTTAACGCCAATATCTGCTTATTGTTCCAAACCTACTAAGCTGCAGACGCAGGGCTTATCATATGCTAAAACTTTATGCTCAAACCAACCCGGATCTCCCTCCCTGGCCCTTCGAAATCAGAGGAGTACTTGATGTCTTTATCAAACAGGTTCAGAATGTCTATATATGCTTTGCATGTTTCAAAAAAGCGCCTGGAAAGTTTGATATCAAAGACCGTATAATCATCTAGCTTGCCCTCGGAGGTATTCTCGGTATCACTGTATCTCTCCCCCACATAGCGGGCCATGATCTCGGCCTGAAAAAGACCCGGGTCGTGAAACCCAAGACCCAGGTTCGCCTTGTGTCGAGGAGAGTGCTCAAGGTATTTCCCTTCGAGTTCAGATTGCTCACTAAATTCATCAATTTTGGAGACGTTGAAGGTATAATTACCAAAAAGGCTGACCGTTCGTGAGATATCCCAACTGCCCTCGATCTCGAGTCCTCGTATCCGCACCTTTCCCACGTTTTTCCGTTGATAAAGATCGCGGCCGGTCTCGGGATCAATCCCCACTTTGATGGGATAGAAGAAATCC
>JAGHEC010000290.1 GCA_021159525.1 Deltaproteobacteria bacterium
GTCACAAACAGACGGCGCCCTCCCGGCAGTCGCGTCAGAAAAACTCTCCTACCCCTTTTTATTGAGCTATTACGAGCTATTACCTTTGATGCAACCACATTATGAGCAATAGAGGCAGATTCGGCAAATACGGCGAACAGAAACGCATGGAGCGGCTGCGGCAGGCCCGAACCAGGCCATCATGCGCCCCCGGACAGGGGGGACGATCTGCTTTGAAGGCCCTGGTTCAAACAGGGCGGGGCCCTGGAAAGCCTCGGGTCGTTGTCAGAATGGCTGGGACAGCAGATGCGGAGTTTATACGCTCATTGAGCCGAAAGGCATTTCAGCCGTACGGCCCCTATGAAGAAATGTTGCCGGCATGGTTTCTTGCGGGGATCGGACTCGTTTTCGTGGGCGTTTTGCGTAAGAGATCTGCAGGATTCGCTATGCTGGAGAGATGCGGGGGCGAAGGCGTTTCCCCGAGAATTTCTGAAGTCCTGGCCATTGCAGTGGAGCCATGGGCACGGAATCAGGGCGTAGGAGATCGGCTGATGGAGGAGATCATCCGCAGGGCCGATATGTTCCAAGTGGACAAGCTCGTTCTGCATACGGCCGTGGACAACCTGGCCGGGCAGGCCGTGTTCCGAAAACACGGGTTTGTACGGTGCGGGATTGAGAAGGAATTCTACCCCGAGGGACAGGATGCGTTGATGATGCAGAGGGCGATGGTGCGAATGCCAATCAGGCCCTGATCATCAAGGGATATGTGACAGGGGTCTGGCCCGGCGGATACGACTAATCCTGTCTGCTATCTAAAGTCTGCGCAATATGTTATTATTCGACAGGCAAATTTGACAGGCTGTCGCATTGGCATGGGAATTACAGGAGAAATGCTATTTAATCGGCAGATTGCCATTTCGCTTCATGTTTGATATCATCCATGCAAAATGTCGGCAAGATGCTTAAGGCGGAGGTATGGCCCAAATCCTGTCCAAAGGGTTGAGGGAGTCCTCGGGCAATGCGGATGTCAGCATCGCAATAAGGACTGCATAAAAGGCTATGCCTCAATTCCGGAAGGCAAAAGGGGTTTTTCAATTGATTATGAAGATAATACCGGGGCCCATACCCGGGATTTTTGAGATATTTAAATGGAGGTAATCGATGATCCGTGCAAAATTGTGGTTTCGGTGTGCGGCCATGCACGACCCGGTGACGCCGGTGATCCTCAAACCTGCAGTGATCAGCTGGGAGGCCAAAAAGCGCGACGTGGAATTGACCATTGAACGGGCCTTTAACGGCGATGAGCTGGTCCTTCGGATGAAGGGATGGGTGACCGTGGATGTGAAAAAGGTCATTGAAATTGTCAAGGAATACGGATTCCTCAAGGTCCTGGACGAACGGGACCTTGTGGTGGAGGTGGAGACGGAAAAGGACTTCGAAGCCTTGAGCCGGGACCTGGCAGAGGCATTCGGCGATCAACTGGACTTGGAAAAGATATGATGGAGCCAGATCCCGGGCCGGTGGAGATTCCCATTGACGGGATTTTGGATCTCCATGCCTTTGCGCCCAAGGACGCGCCCTCCCTGGTGGAGGAATATATCGGGGTCTGCCAGGAAAAGGAGATCTATGATCTCAGGATTATCCACGGCAAAGGCAAGGGGGTGTTACGCCGCGTGGTCCATGCGCGGCTTGAAAGAGACTCCCGTGTCCTGGAATTCGGACTTGATCCAGGGTCTTCGGGTTGGGGCGCGACGCTCGTGCGGCTTAAAAGGAACCGGAAGGACCAAAGGCGTTGAAGGGGTTTTTGCCATTTACAAAACAGGATTTTTCGCTGCTCCCCGACGCCCGGTTCCCGATCCCCGGTTTTTCATTGCTGCAAACATCTTGTCCTTGTCAACCGGTCTTACGTTCCTGACAATCCATTCGCGAAACTTCTGCCCTGCAGGGAGCGACTGCTTGTAACTCATCAGGTCCAACTTGATTCCGAGGGCGTCCGCTGCCTTTGCGGCCATGATCGGCCATATCTCGCCGATATCGCCAACTACAGGGAGGCTCCCCGGGATGCGGGCGAATCCGGACATCTCCATGCGAAAGGGGATCTGCATGGAGAGGGTTTTGGGAAGCCCCTTGTCCACGGCCTCGGATACCATGCCGGAGGAGCGTTCTCTTTGCCAGGCCTTTTCCAGGTTCGGATCCAGGTCGATCCTGATGATCTTTTTGTCTTTGAGCGAGTAGGTCCAGCCCCCTTCCCAGTCGGCCCAGATCCCGTGCCCTGTAAACCGCTCAAAAGGGCCGTCATGGATTTCCTGGGAGAGGGCCAGGGCTGATTCGATGATCACGTCCGCGTCGGCCAAAACACGGGCCATACTATGGCACCGTTCGGAAATGGGAATAGAATCGCCTATGCACAGGCCGACCTCGCCGCTCCCTACCAGCTGGGGTACGGTAACCAGGACCGGGATCCTGTTTTGCGCCCCCGCGCCGATCATGGTACAGGGGTCTGCTCCGTAGCCGACCACCTGTTCAAAGGGAAGGCCGTATCTTCTCGACAGGGCCAGTACGTCCCGGGCCAGCCGTTCGGTACGAAGACCGGTGGGGTAGGCCATGTTTCCGGCCACCTTGATGATGGTGTTTCCCCTGGCCCGTCTCATCTTTCTATAGAGGGGCACATCAATAAAAATTTCCCGCTGATAGGTCTCCAGCATCTTGTCCGATATCAGGCTGACCTCGAACCGGCCGTCGCAGGGGAGTCTGTCCGCATCAAACCCTAAGGTCTTTGCGTCGATCCGCTTGACCTTTTCCAAGGCCCCGGCCATCTCATGGCCGATCACCGCGGAGCTGGTAGAGACCCCGTCGATAATTTTTTTATGCATGAGTTCTGCGATAAGGGTCGTGACGCCCTCGTGGATATTGGGACCGCTCCCCACAACGGCCACCACCCGGCCGCCCCGTTCCTTGGTCTTGA
>JAGHEC010000156.1 GCA_021159525.1 Deltaproteobacteria bacterium
GGGAGGGCGCCGTCTCTTCGTGACTTATCAGTGGGGGAAGCCGCAGCTCGACGAAGTCGAGAATGCGGAGGGGGCAAGTGTCCCCCGCAGATAAGTCACTGAAGAGACCAGCCCGGAGGCCCGGAGCGGAAGAAAAACCCTCCTGCCCCGGCGGTACCTTCACTGTGCTTCCCCTAAATATTGAGCTGTTACCACAAAAACGTGAAAAAACAAAGCGGGTTTGACCGCACCCGTTTGGCGCTCTTCTTTGCGGCCTCTGCCGCTTTGCGTGCGTCCCGTCATGCCAGGAAGGGTTCCGGTCCATCCGCATTGGGGGTCTTATGACATCACCCTGGTTCAGCCTGGCCCTGGGTCTCTACCTCGTGGCGGCAGGCGGATTTACCGTGTTTATCATCAGGCAGCATCCGTGGGTCTTCAGGTACTCTTACTGGATCCTGGTAGCCGGATTTGTGTTTCATACGGTGTTTCTGGGACATGGATACTACCGGTTGGGAACAGCCCCGGTCCTTGACCTGAGATCAGCGCTCTCCTTCTTTGCCTGGTGCCTTGCAGGCGTCTATCTGGTTGCCCAGGTCCGTTTCAAGCTGAGGGTCCTTGGTTCCTTTGTGGCCCCCCTGGCGGCCTTCCTCATGAGCATCTCATCAGCCGTTCCCCTTGCCGCAGACACGGTAAAGCCCCTTTTCAAGAGCATCTGGTTGACGGTTCACGTGGGGACCGTGTTCACAGGCGATGCCCTCCTGTGCATTGCTTTTCTCGCCGGCGTCATGTATCTGATACAGGAAGGCCAGATCAAGAAAAAGCGCCTGGGTTCCATGTACAGTCGGCTGCCGTCCCTGGCCACCCTGGACAGCATTAATTACCATGCCATCATCTACGGCTTCCCCTTCCTGACCGTGGGCATGATCTCCGGTTCGATCTATGCCCAGGTCGCCCTCGGCCATTACTGGCAGTGGGATCCAAAGGAGGTCTGGTCCCTCATCTCGTGGCTGTTCTATGCGGCCCTTTTGCACCAGCGCCTGGCCGTGGGATGGCAGGGCAAAAACGCGGCCGTCTTGTCGATCGTCTGTTTCGGAACGTTGATCTTCACCTTTGTGGGGGTAAGCCTCTTTATGGAGGGATATCACAGCTTCAGCAGCATGGGGGCGCGGTAGGGACCATGCACCATATCATCGTCATAGGGATGAACCATAAGACTGCCCCGGTTGAATTGCGGGAGCGTCTGGGCGCAGATGCAGACAACCCCAGAAAGGCCCTCGCATGGATGCGGAACCTGGAAGTGATTCGGGAGGGATTCTTCCTTTCCACGTGCAATAGGGTGGAGGCCCTCGTGGTGACCGATGAGATCGACGCGGCCAGGGGATCGGTGGTTTCCCTCATGGCGAGACTCGGCAGGGTCCGGACAGACGACCTGATGCCCTGCCTCTATGTATTCGAGCAAATGAATGCGGTCAGGCATATCTTCAAAGTGGCCTCCAGTCTTGATTCCATGGTGGTGGGGGAGCCCCAGATCTTGGGACAGATCAAAGATGCCTACGGCCTGGCCACCCGTGAGAAAACATCGGGCGTTATCCTCAACCGCCTCATGCACAGGGCCTTTCATGTGGCCAAGCGGGTGAGGTCCGAGACCGAGATCTGCGGATCTGCGGTCTCCATCAGTTACGCGGCCGTGGAACTGGCCAGAAAGATCTTCCATCTGTTAGAGGGGAAAAAGGTCCTCCTCCTGGGGGCCGGCGAAATGGCCGAGCTGGCGGCCAGGCACCTCCTGAGCCATGGGGTCAGCTCCCTCATGGTGGCCAATCGGACCTTTGAACGGGCCGTGGAGGTAGCCGGGCGCTTTCAGGCCACGCCTGTATCGTTTGACGAGATTGGATCCATACTTACCCATGTGGATATCGTCATCACCTCCACTGCCTCGCCTAACTATGTGATCACACGGGATGAGGTAAAACACTGCCTTAGAAAGCGGCGCAACCGACCCCTCTTCTTCATCGATATCGCGGTGCCGCGCGATGTGGAGCCCCGGGTCAATGATCTCGGCAATGTGTATCTGTACGACATCGACGATCTCAAGGGCGTGGTGGCCCTGAATCTGGCCCAGCGAAAAGAAGAGGCGGTAAAGGCCGGCCGCATTGTGGAGCAAGAGGTGGGTAAATTTGAGAAGTGGCTCAAGACCTTGGCCGTGGTGCCCACCATTGTTTCCCTCCGGGAAAAGGCCGAATCCATCATCCAGGCGGAATATGCCAAAAGCCGGTCTGCCCTGGAACCGCTCTCGGCTGCCCAGCACGAGGCCGTTGAGACCTTGATTCGTTCCATTGTGGACAAGGTCTTAAATGATCCGATCGTTTTTCTAAAGGAAAGATCAGCCCGGCCCACAGTCAACACCTATCTGGACCTGACAAAGAGGCTGTTTCAGTTAAACGGCGTGGCGTCCGAGGGGGAGGAAAAAGCGGGCCGCGGAAAGTGAGGCGAGGAACTGGAGAATTGATGTCCGCGCAATCTGCGGATCTGAAAAGGAGCATGATATTATGGATCTGTCCTCAATGATTCAAGAGATGAAACAACACCCCCTCTACCCTGAGATGGGAATGATCGCCAGCCATCTCGGTGTGGTAAGGGCAACCTCCTTGAACGGCGAGCCGGTGACGGCCGTCGAGGTTGACTTTGATCAGAAGGAAATTGCCCGCATTGCCGACCAAACAAAAAAAATGCCCGGCATCATCCATGTGCTCATCGAGACCGCAGGCCCGGGCAGGCTGGCCGTAGGGGACGACATCATGGCGGTGGTGGTGGCCGGAGACACACGGGACCATGTGTTCCCGGCCCTTGTCGATATTGTTAACCGGATCAAAGAACGCGGGGCCAGGAAGCGGGAAATCTTTGCCATATGAGCCGGGCCCTGGATAATGAAGTTCGTTGAGTTCATCGGGTTAAAGGCGCTGTGCCTTACATCGCACTTCCGCCGGACAACCGATAACCGAAATCTGGAGATGGAACATGGGCATGGTGGATGTCACGGAAAAGCCGGTGATCCGGCGCCAGGCAGAGGCGGGCGGAAAGATTAGCCTGGCCCCTGCAACACTCCGAAAGATTGCGGCCGGAGAGATCAAAAAG
Source organism: Deltaproteobacteria bacterium (assembly GCA_021159525.1). Taxonomy (GTDB): domain Bacteria; phylum Desulfobacterota; class DSM-4660; order Desulfatiglandales; family Desulfatiglandaceae; genus AUK324. The sequence continues at coordinate 3,112 of JAGHEC010000156.1, forward strand.
GGAAATCCTTTCCTGGTGGCCGAGGTGGCCGGCATGAATGCGGCCAAGCAGACGCATCTCCTCGTTCCCCACTGCCACCAGATCCCCCTGGACACGGTGAAGATCGCATTTGATTTGGTGGACGATGGGATCGAGGCCCGGTGCTTTGTCAAGGCCCAGGCCCGAACAGGGGTTGAAATGGAGGCACTAATAGGGGTGAGCGTGGCCCTCAACACCCTGTGGGATATGGTCAAGTACCTGGAAAAGGATGAGCAAGGGCAGTACCCAGGGACCCGCATGACCGATATCCGCGTGATACGAAAAGAAAAGGGCAAAAAAAATGACTAAGCGGCTTATTGTTTTGGGTGTAGCGGTATGCATCGGTTTCAGTTCAGGCCCAGGCCGGGCTGAAAAGGTTTATGTGACCAACCCGACCAGGATCACGCTTCGGAACGGGCCGGGCATCAATGAACGTATTCTGGCCATGGTGCCCCAGGACGAGCCCGTGGAGATCCTCGAGTCTCGGCAGGGATGGCGCCGCATTCGGCTCCTGGACCCCAAATGGAACAACAAGGAAGGCTGGATGGCCAGCGGATTCCTGGCCCCCGGGGTTCCGGGAGAGGTCCTGGCCAAATCGCTCAAGGCGGAAAATGTCCGGCTCAAGCAGAAGCTGACCAGGATCGAGGCGGAGCGGGAAACCTTGACCGATGAAAGGGATCAACTCCGGGCCAAGGTGCAGGCAAACGAGCGGTCACTGATGGAAATGCAGAACAAGTATGAGGCACTGAAGCAAGGCGCGGAGGGCTATCTGAAGCTCAAAGAAGAATATGCGGGCGCCCGGGAAAGGATGCAAAACGCCGTGGCCGCCGCCAAACGCCTCGCCGAGGAAAATAAAGTCCTAAGGTCATCCGAGAGAAACACCTGGTTCATGACCGGGGGCGCCGTGATGCTGGCCGGGCTTATCTTCGGCTTTGTCCTGGGGAAAAGGGAAAAACGGCGGAAATCCAGTTATTATTGAGCCCCGATTGAAGAATTCAAGATCGGGGATAGGGCAGGATTCGAAAAGATTGTCTCAAAATCGGATGTGTGTCCTTACGCAGGCCTGACCGGCAATTTCAATCCCGCCCGCCCCGATGAAGTCTATGCGACTAAAATCCACTTCAAGACCTGCATCGCCCACGACATGCTCACGGCCCGGGAGGGAACCCTGCATGACGAGATCATTTCCCCCTGCCTGCCAGGCATTTCTTTCGGATTTAAACCGGTCTCTTTCCCTCTCGCCCGACCACATCCAGCACATGATCAGGGATTTTCACCTGGATATGGAAAAAGGGCTCCGGGGCCGCGACAGCTCGCTCAACATGCTGCCCTCTTTTGTTGACAGGCCCGAAGGAGACGAAAGGGGCCGCTTTCTTGCCCTGGATCTTGGCGGGAGCCATCTCAGGGTGCTTGAGGTGGCGCTTCACGGCAAGGGAAAGGCGGAAGCCCTGGCCCTCAAGACATTCGTCATCCCAAAGAGGGAGATGCAGGAGACAGGAGCCCGGCTTTTTGATTTCATCGCTGCCTGTATCGACCGCTTTCTGAGCGACTGCCTCATAGACAGGGGAAAAATCCACGATCTTGCCTTTGCCTTTTCCTTCCCTTTTCATCAAACCGGGATCGCCTCCGGCAAACTTCTGGGATGGACAAAAGGGTTTACTGCCACCGGCGTTGAGGGAAGGGATGTGGTCTTTTTGTTGAATGAGGCCTTGAGAAGGAAACAGATCTCTTGCCTCAGGGTTGCGGCCCTGACCAATGATACGGTCGGCGCCCTGATGGCCGCAAGTTATTCGGATTCCACCTGCGATATGGGCGTTATCCTGGGTACGGGAACCAACGCATGTTACCGGGAAAAACAAATCAATATCTACAAGCTGAAGGGGCGCCGTCCCAAGGAACATATGATTGTCAATATGGAATGGGGCGGTTTTGACAAGGCGAGGCGGACCTCCTACGACATGCGGGTGGACGAACTCTCGGTCAATCCAGGGGCCATGTACTTTGAAAAAATGGTATCAGGTATGTATCTTGGCGAAATCACCAGACTTATTCTCTTAGATGCCATCCGGCGGGGCCTTGTATTCCAGGATTACCCCAACGGCCCGGACCGGCTGCACGAAAAACATGCCCTCAAGGCCGAGGATATGTCCCTGATCGAGCAGGATGAGACCGCCGGTCTTGATAAGGCGGGGGCGTTTCTGAATCACAGGGGAATCTGCTCAACGCTTTTCGACAGATTTTTCCTGAGGCGTGTGTGCCAACTGGTCTCGGAAAGATCGATCAGACTCAGCGCAGGGGCTATCTCAGCCGTGATTTCCTGGATGGATCCGGACCTCGCGCATATGCACACGGTCGCGGTAAACGGCGGTCTTTTTGAAAAATATGCCGGTTACGAGATGCGCTTAACAAAGGCCGTCAGCGAACACTGCTGCGGCCAGGCCGACAGGATCCGGCTGGTTTATTCCAGGGACGGTTCCGGCATAGGCGCGGCCATTACAGCCGCCGTAGCCGCATCCATAAACACGGCGGAACCGCCGTCCTTCTCCCCATAAACGCCTTCCCCTATGTCTTCAAAGGCCCGCCAGGCGCCCGGCCGCTTTCTGTTTTTCATTCCGATTCTCTCCTGCTCTTATTCACCATCACCCGTTGCCCGTTGCGGATTCAGGAGGCCGTGTATATCGTTCAGGATCACATAGCCGCAGGGGATCAAGAGAAGAGTAATCCCGGTGGCAAAGAGCACCCCGAACCCGAGGCTCACGGCCATGGGGATCAAAAACCTTGCCTGCAGGCTCCTCTCCAGAATCATGGGCATGAGTCCGGCAAAGGTGGTTAAAGAGGTGAGGATAATGGCCCGGAAACGGAGGGCCCCGGCCCGGGCCACCGCATCCCGCGGGGTGGCGCCTTGTTCCCGGATCCGGTTGGCCGCGTCGATCAAGACCAGAGAGTCATTGACCACCACCCCGGCCAGCCCAACCATGCCGAACAGGCTCAAGAGACTCAGATTGAGGCCCATGATCAAATGGCCTGCCATGGCGCCAATGATGCCGAAGGGGATGGCAGCCATGACAATGAATGGCTGGGAAAAGGATTTGAAAGGGATGGCCAACAGGGCGTAGATGCAGAAGATGGCCACGACAAAACCCTGGACCACATCGGAGAGGGATTCGGCCTGTTCCTTTCCCTCCCCCTCGATGGTATACCTGAGGCCCGGATACCGTTCCTTCAGGGCCGGCAGGACCCGGGCTTCTACGTCCATCCGCACCTCGTTGGCATTGGCAATGGATTCATCCACGTCCGCGGTGACCTTGACCACGCGCAGGCGCTGGGCCCGCTGGATGGAGGCATATCCCTGTTTCATGGTTACCTCGGCCACCTGACTGAACGGGACCTCTCTGCCTCCGGCGGTCCTGATGCGCATCTCCTTCACATGACCCAGGGATTTACGTTCCTCCTCCGGATACCGCACCAGGACCTTTACCTCGTCCTGGTCGCGCTGGAATCTGACGGCCTCGGCCCCGTAAAAGGCATGCCGGACCTGCCGGGCCAGGTCATTGAGGGTCAGGCCCAGGCTGCGTGCAGCGGGCTTGAGCTTGAGTTGCATTTCATCTTTTCCGGGGAGAAAGCTGTCACTGATATCAAACACCCCGGGATATGTGGCCAACTCACGCTTGAGGTCCTCGGCCGCGGCCAGAAGGAGATCGTGATCATCCAACGAGAGATGAACCTCTACCGGGTTGCCTGCACTGAAAAGTTCGCTTTGAAAGATGACGGATTCGGCCTCCGGGACCGCACCTACCTGCTCCCGCCACGCCTTCACCAGCTTCAGGGCGCTGATATCCCGCTTCTCGCCTTCCAAGACCTGGACAAAGATCTGTGCCAGATTTCCACCGAACTCGGCCGACCTGGACCTGGGGCCATGTCCGCCGGTATGGAGGCCCACAATGGAGATGCAGTACTCGAACAAGGGCGGGGCCCCTTCGGGCCGTTGTTCCTCAATCCGGGCCAAGGCCTCCTGCGCGGCCTGTTCCAGCCGGCCTACCACCGAGACGGTCCTGGCAACAGGGGTTCCGGCCGGCATGGTGAGGGTGCAGGTCAGGACATCGCCCTCCACCTTGGGAAAAAATGTAAACTTTATCCATCCCCCCTGCCATACGCCGATGGCCAAAAAAAGCACCCCGATGCCAATGGCCACGGTGGCATACCGCCACCTAATACACAGATCCACCAGCCTGGCATACGGTCCGTGGATAACCCATTTGAGCCCACGCGACACCAGCTTCTCGGGTTTGGGGACGGAGCGTCGCCTCACGGCCCGTTCCCTGCTCCGGTTGAGATGGGCCGGGAGGATGAGAAGGGACTCCACAAGCGACCCCATGAGGACCAGAATGACCACGATGGGGAGGTTTTGCATCACCTTCCCCATGCTCCCGGTACCCAGGAGAAGAGGCCAGAAGGCCACTACTGTGGTAAGCACCGAAAAGATGACCGGTCGCCCCACCTCGACCGTGCCGTTGACGGCGCTCTGGAGAGGGCCTTCGCCTTCTTCATCCCTGCGAAAGACATTCTCGCCCACGATGATGGCGTCGTCCACCACTATTCCCAAGACCGTGATAAAGCCAAACAGGGAGACCATGTTGATGGAGATGTCAAACCGGGGAAGCATCCAGAGGGCTGACAGGAAAGAAACGGGAATCCCCAGGGTCACCCAGAAGGCCAGGCGGATATCCAGGAACATGCCCAAAAGGATGCTCACCAATATTAGGCCAAAGGCCATGTTCTTCAGCAGCAGCTCGATCCGGCTCTTGAGGATAACGGACATGTCCTGGTAGATGCCGACGTTGATCCCCGGGGGCAGGGCGGGACGGATCTTTTCGGCATATTGCTTGACCGTGTCCGCCACCTTGAGCGCGTTCTGGTCCGCCACACGGTAAACCTGGATGACCGCGGCCGGCTTTCCCTGGAATCTGGCAAACAGATCCACGTCTTCGAAGCCGTCCGTCAGGTCCGCTATCTGGCCAAGGGTGACCTTGGTCCCGTCCGGCCGGGTGAGAACGGGAATATCCGCGTATTCCGCCGCATAGTACCGCCGGCCCTTGGTGCGGATGAGGACCTCGCCGGCCCCGGTTTTGACGCGGCCTGCAGGGAGGTCCAGGCTCCCCCTCCGCACGGCCTCCGCTACCTTCCCCAGGGTCAGTCCATACCTTCGCAGGGTCTCTTCGGAGATCTCAACATGGATTTCCCCGGTCCTCACGCCGAACAGGTCCGCCTGGGTGATCCCCGGCAGGCTTGTAATTTCGTTTTTGATGGTCTCTGCCAGATTCTTGATGGTCGACTCGGACGCGTCCCCATAGACGGCCAGGCTGATGACCTGGCTCCGGCGGGTCACTTCCCTCACGATCGGCCTCTCGGCCTCTTTGGGAAACGTGGTGATGCTGTCCACCTCCGCCTTGACCTCGTCCAGGAGCTTCTTGAGGTCCCATCCGTCCATGACCTCTATGGTCACGGCGCCGGAACCTTCCCTGGCAACCGAGTCAATCCTTTTGATTCCGGCCAGGCCGACCACGCGCTCCTCGATGCGCCGGATGATGGCCTCTTCCACCTCGGCCGGGGAGGCCCCCATGTACTCGGTGGTAACGGTGATGCGATCGAGCGTAAATTCAGGAAAGACCTCAACCTTCATGGTCAGACCCGTGACCGCCCCGGCCAGCAGGAAAAAGATCATCAGGAGATTGGCGGCCACATGGTTTTCAGCAAACCAGGCAACAATCCCTTTCATGAGGGGCCTTCCTCCTTCATGGAAATGGGTCGCACCGCCATGCCGTCCGTGACCGTTTTGAGATGAGAGATCACCACGCGGTCTCCATTACGGAGCCCTGAGCTGACCTGAACCTGGTCGCCCTCGATACGGGCCACCTCCACCTTGCGGTAGCGAAGCCTTCCATCGGGATCCACCACCCAGACCACATTCCCCTCCCGAAGGGCGCTCCGGGGGAGGATGGACAGGTGGGGGATCTCATGCCCCTGGATTTCGACCGTGACAAAGAGGCCCATGGCCAGGGGCGGTCTGGTGGCATAGGGATCGTCCACCCGCACCACCACGCGGACCATACGGGTCTGCTCATCCAGTTTTCCCTCTGCCCTGACTACCCGTCCCTTCCAGGATCGCTCTTTTCCGGCAATGCGGGCCCGCACCGTCGCGGGCGCGCCCGGGCCCTGGCCCGGGGTAAAGTCGGGGACATGAAACCACTTGAGGCTCTCGTTGTCCAGGGGCACGACAATTTCAGCAGACTCAGTGGAAAAAATGGTGGCCAGTTTTTCTCCGGGCCTCACATACTGGCCCAGATCCACATTCTCTTTTTCGACCCTTCCGTCAAAGGGCGCCCTGATGCGGGTACGTTCCAGATAAAGCACGGCCTTTTTCAAGTCAGCCTTATCCGCCGCCAATTTTGCCCTGGCGGCATCCAGTTGCGGCTGTTTAAGCACCAGGGGCGGCGGAATTTTACCCTCTGCAGAATCGTCCACGTAGAGCTGAAACCACTCCTCCCTGGCCGCCTTTGATTCCTCCTCGGCCATGCGGAGGAGGCTCTCCGAGTTTTTCACCTTGGACCGGGCAAGGATAACGGCCAGGCGGTAATCTTCGGGTTCAATGACCAAGAGCACGTCTCCCTTTTTGAACCATCCACCGTTAATCAGCGACGGAGCCATACTGACGATCTTCCCATCCACCTGGGACGCCAGGTTGATCTCCCGGAGGGGCCGGACCGTCCCTTCCCCCTTGACGGTCACGCACCGTGGAGCGGTTTGGACAGCCATGGTCCGGACGACCACCAAAGGCACGTCGGGCTTCTGCTTCTGAATACGGGGTCTGCTTTGTGTCAGTTTGATCATGCAGAATCCACCCAATGCGATAACACACAGGGCGAGAACAGCCTGAATCCATCTCTTTTTTGTTTTGGTCATCTTAAAACCCTCAAGATACGCGGCGCCTACCCTGTTACCACACCGTATATGACCTCAATCCTTGGGTCTCTTTTCCTCTTACGGGTGGCAAGTTCCCCCACCCTCCCCCCAGGGCGCGATGGAGGGTCACCCGGTTGCTGAGGATGGCAAAATCAACCAGGACCAGGTCATCTTCCGCCTTGAACCGGGTCTGCTGGGCGTTGAGCACAGCCAGATAATCCACCAGTCCCCGGACATACCGGGCCTCTGCCACCCGTTGGGTGGCCCGGGCCTCCTTCAAAAACCGCACGATTTCCTCGCGTCGTTCGATCTGTTCCTTGCGGGTCAGCAAGGCCTTTTCCACCTCTGCAAAGGCCCCCAGGACGGTCTTTTCATACTCGGCCACCCCCTGGGCATACCGGGCCTCTGCAGCCCTCTCGGCGGCCTTCAACCTCCCTGCGTCAAACAACGGCTGAACCAGGGATCCGGCCAGATTCCAGGCGGTATCCGGCTGAAACATGCTCCCTAGAGCACTGGAGGAACACCCGTAACTCCCGGTGAGGCTGATGCTGGGA
>JAGHEC010000378.1 GCA_021159525.1 Deltaproteobacteria bacterium
CTCTTAATACACGTCCACCAAGTTCTTTGATTTTTCCCCAAAACCGAAAACGGTTATGTTCTTGACGCTCCATTTTGAGGGGATTTTCTATTACTCTGATGCACCATTCTTTTTTCAAATATGGTCGCTTTCGTAGAACCTCATTTTCAAAGTAGGCCGTATATCTATATTCTGACATACACCAATGATAACCCAGTTAAATTAAACTGTAAATATTTCTTTTTCACGTAGAATGGGCGCGAGCTGAGCAGAATCTGAATAACGCCAGGAGCCCGCAGGGATGACTGGCTGTTATACTTGCGTTTGCGTTCTGTAGTCAAAAATCGGTCCGAAATGGCCCCATTTTGGGACCTGGATCATGTGATTTCAGCTACTTAGCCGACCTGCCAATCTCAGAATAGGTAGGCACGCAAGATGTCGCTTTTACCTTGACAGCAACCTAAATACATGCTATTCGAGTAAGCATGTATTTGCGATCCACCAAGCGAAAGAATAAAGACGGCTCCGTAGTTGAGTACTATCAGCTTGCCCACAACGAACGCCACCCTGTCACGCGAAAACCGGTTGCCAAAATCATCCACAACTTCGGCAGAGCCGATAAGCTGGACCGGCAGCAGCTTGTGCGCCTGTGCCAGTCCATTGCCCGGGTATGTGGTCTGACGGTCATTGATCCCTTTGGCCAACAGCAAGGCGATCTGTTTGCCACAGAACCAGGTTTGCCCGGGGACCTCAAAATAGTAAACACTGTCTCGTTTGGCACCGTACTTGCCATTGAGGCTCTCTGGGAAAGGATGGGCCTCAAGAAGACCTTTTCAGACATCATCAAGCGGGAGGGCCTCAAAGCCCCTTATGAAAGGGCCCTCCTGGCAATGACGGCCAATCGCTTATGTGATCCCGAATCCAAATTAGGTGTATGGGACCGATGGCTTTCAAAGGTTTATCTCCCTTCCTGTGACGGACTGAAGCTGAAACAGATGTATGAGGCCATGGACCTCTTTTACGACCATATGGCGGAGGTGGAGGAGAACCTGTTTTTTCAAACGGCCAACCTTTTCAACCTGACCGTTGATCTGATTTTCTACGATACCACTACGGCCTCCTTTTCCATAGACCGTGAGGACGAGAAAGATAACCTGCGTAAGTTTGGCCACGCCAAAGAAGGTATGTGGGCCCCCCAGGTAGTGGTTGCCCTGGCCGTAACCCGTGAAGGTCTTCCCGTACGAAGCTGGGTATTTCCAGGCAACACCACGGACGTGGATACGGTGGAGCAGGTTCGAGCAGACCTCAGGGGCTGGAAGCTTGGCCGCGCCCTTTTTGTTGCGGACGCCGGTATGAACTCGGAAAGCAACCGAGAGGAGCTGGCAAGGGCTTGTGGCAAGTACTTGTTGGCCTGCCGCATGTCAAGCGTATCCGAGATCAAGCAGGCTGTTCTGAGCAATAGAGGGCGATTCACAGTCTTCAAAGATAACCTCCATGCCAAGGAAGTGGTCGTGGGTGATGGCGAACGTCGGACCCGCTACATTTTGTGCTACAATCCAAAGGAGGCCGAACGCCAGGCCAGGCACCGGGATCAGGTAGTTGAACTCCTTGAACAGGAACTGGACAGGCATCCTGACAGATCAGCCTCAGCCCGGTGGGCCATGGAACTTCTCACATCGAGACGTTTCAAGAAGTATTTGTCAGTAACAAAAGCCAACCGGCTTCGAATCGACCGAAGCAAGATCAGGCAGGCCGCCAGGTACGACGGTAACTGGGTCATTGAGACCAATGACGATACCATCAGCCTGGAGGATGCTGCCTGCGGTTACAAGGGGCTCATGGTTATTGAGCGTTGTTTTCGATCCCTGAAAAGGACCCAGATCAAAATGACCCCCATGTACCATTGGGTGCCCCGCCGTATTGAAACCCATGTGAAGCTTTGCGTTCTGGCTCTCCTGATCGAGCGGGTGGCGGAGATTTCCTGCAACAAGCCGTGGGCCCATATCAAGGCGGCCCTGGACCGCCTGCAGGTCACAAAATTTGAGAATTCTTCATACCGTTTATTTCACCGCAACGAGCTACCCGCGGAGACAGTTAACATATTAAAATCACTCAAGATCAATACCCCGAACCAAGTCCTGAAAATAGAAAAAACTGCCTGAAAACCACCCCATTTTGTAGGTACACGCCAATTTCTTGGACACGGGATAACTGCGCGTAATCTCATAAATTATAGCGAATCGTGTTATCACAGGCCGCAAACGCAAGTTATACAGATTTCTGCTCCAGCGAATGTTAAGCGCGACCGCAAGCGGTCGCGCTTAACTGAGAGGTAAGGGGCCGGGCGGTCTTGGAGGATCACCCTTCGGCGCCACACTGACGTTGACACGAGCAGGTGACTTTCAAAAACCGCACAAAATAGGCCGGTCCCCTTCACCGACTGGTTATGCTGGATTATTCTTGCCTTCAGCCCAGTTCTTTTTCTTCTCGGCCCTTCTTGCAAGCAGTTCACGAATGGTTGGGATCAGATCGTTTGGGATTTCCATGAATGTTTCGGAGGGATTTTCCCATGCCGCTTCATCCTCTGCAACCGCTTCGTCTTCTGTCAACATGTCATAGTGGTCGAGAACTCGCCTTACCCGATGTTCATCCCAGCCCTTTGGAAATTTGGATTGCCGCATTATCTACCTCTCCCTTTACGTCGTCGTTTATACGCTTTGAGCGGTTTCCCCTGCAATTCATATGCTGTGATCACAAACACGCTGTTCGGCGCAGGGTCTGGCACGTATATAACCCGAAGATATCGCCCTGCCATTGTTTGTCCAATGGCAACACGTGCCCCCTCTTTTCCTGGCCGATCCTCACCAGGCCACATCAACACATCTGAAACCTCATTTTCATCTACGCCATGCCTGTAAATATGAGGCAGATTTGTTTCAGGATCAATGTAGAAACGGAGATTCACTGTCTATTGCCCATCATTTTCTCGTTGTCATAATGGGCGCGAGCGCTTGCGGTCGCGCTTAACGACAAAGCTCACCTGACGCTATGGAGCGCCAGCGGAATGGCGGTCAGGTGAAGCGCTTTGTTCAAGTAAGCCGCTACGCGGCAGGGACCTACAAAGCACCGTAATCATTTAAAAAGTTGCGCCTTACCTTATGACGGCCCTTTCACATATTCGGTAATTTGTGCGATACCTCTCCGTATCAACGTAAATTCTTTCAAAAAAGGAGAGGTATCATGCACCAACCTTTGCAAACACCGTGGTACGACAAGTCCATCAAGGCCCTTCAACTCGCCGGAATGAGTGAATCTTCTCAGAAGTCTTACGCTCGGTCCCTTCGAATGCTCATTGAACACTTCGATGGTAAAGACCCCCGCGACATAACTGAAGACGAACTCCAGGAATACTTTCTGTTTCGCCGCAATGATTGTGACCGGGCATCCAGTACATTCAAAATCTGCTACTCCGGACTCAAATTCTTTTTCGTCAATGTCCTGCAGCGGGACTGGCACATCTTTGAGATTCTAAAGGCTCAAAGAGAACAGAAGCTTCCGTGTGTTCTTAGCCGTGAGGAAGTCTACCGTATTCTGCCAGAGGTTAAAACATTTCACAATTATGTCTTTCTGTCCACGGTTTACTCCTGCCGGCTTCGATTGCAGGAGGTCCTTCACCTTCAGGTTTCCGATATCGACAGCGACAGAATGCGCATTCATGTTCATCGGGGAAAAGGCGCCAAAGATCGATTTGTGCCCCTTCCACATGAGACCCTGATTTTATTACGCCAATACTGGGCAACTCACCGGAACCCGAACCTCATTTTTCCCGCTCTGGGAAGGGGACAGAAGGAGGGTCCCACCTCTAAAAAACCCCTGGCTATCGCAAGTGTTCAGGGAGCTTTGAAAAAGGCCGTCATCTCTGCCGGCATAAAAAAACGCCGTGTCACCATCCATACGCTTCGTCATTCATACGCAACCCACATGCTGGAAGCGGGTGTCAACATTCGGGTAATCCAGCGGTATCTCGGACACGCGGTTCTGCAGACCACAATGGTTTACCTGCATTTGACAACCAAGGGTCAGGAAGATGCCTTTGAAATTATCGACAGCCAGATGAAAGGATTCTTGCGATGACCATTCGAGATATCTTTGTTCAATTCGGCACTGAATACATTGAGCGGTTCCGGGGCGCCATTCCCCAAAACCACTTGAAAGTCATGGACGCTATTGTCTCATGCCGAACATCCGCCTGTGGAACCACGGTTTATCAGTGTACCGACTGCGGCGAAATCCATCACGTGTTTCGGTCCTGCGGCAACCGGCACTGCCCCAACTGCCAGCGCCAGAAAACACTGGAATGGATGAACCGCCAAGCGGAGCGGCAAGTGCCGGGCCATCATTTCATGATCACCTTCACCGTGCCCGAGCAAATCCGGTTTTTCATTCGCAGTAACCAGCGGGCGGCCTACAATGCGCTTTTCAAAGCGTCCTGGGAAGCCATGAAAAAGCTCACCCCCGATGAAAAATACATGGGCGGTGATATGCCGGGCTTTTTCGCAGTACTGCATACCTCGGGGCGGCAAATGCAGTATCATCCCCACATTCATTATCTGGCTCCGGGGGGCGCTTTTTCCACCGTTGACGGTAAATGGCATGCCTCACAGGAAAACTTCTATCTCCCGGTCCGGGCGCTTTCCCGTATCTATCGCCCAAAGTTCCGTGACTTGATGAAATCGGCCGGGCTGGTGGACCGGATTTCCCCGGACGTATGGAAGCTGGATTGGAACGTCAACATACAGGCCGTCGGAACAGCCGGGCAGACCATCAAGTACCTGGCACCTTATGTGTTCAAGGTCGCTATCTCCGATCACCGTATTGTGAAAGTGGAAGGACGAACCGTGACCATCCGCTACCGGAAAACCGGCAGTAACCGGAACAGGACCATGAACATGGATGCCATGGAGTTCATTCGGCGCTTTTTGCAGCACGTTCTCCCAACCGGTTTCATGAAAATCCGATACTATGGGTTTATGAGCCCCAATGCTTCCGTATCTCTGGACCGTATTCGGGGTCTCATTGAACTTGGCAACGGTTTTGACTCCGAAAACCTGGAACACATCAACATGCCGGAGCCTGAGCCCTTATATTGCAGCAGTTGTGGCGGAAAGCTCAGGTATGTCTGCTCGCTGTTTCCAGCTAAATTCCACCATCAGGAAACGACCCGAAAGTCATTTTTGCCTGACTAATGTCAAAGAGCAGTTAACGCGTCCGGTATACGGAATCCCTCTTCGAGGGACCATTTTAATATCCTTTTCACGGCTGAATCCACGGCAAATTGCCCGTTTCAGCTAACAGCTGTGGTGCGCCCATATGAAGACCGTTTTTCAAAATTCGCGCTTTTCGTGTTCCGCAACAGCGTTTTACACAGTGCTATTGACAATATCCCCCGCTCAAAACCCAATATTGAGGCCCACCGCCGGCGACTTTCTTGCCGGGCGAACCATCCCTGTTCTCCGTAACGAACCATTTCCCATATAACAAATTCCGTGCCATCATACCGGGCTTCTTGAACATAAGATTGAATCTGAGCGGGGGGCACTCTTTGCTTCATTTCAAATTCAGTCAGCCCCGCTCAGTTCAATCTGTAGGGGTTATCATCGCCACCTTATATTAATTCAGGGGCATATTGACGAAGAGCTTTTTTAACTTTTGGATTCCGTTGGATGATCATCTCATACAAATAGCTCCAATATTCAGAAACCAAAAGGTTACCTTGCATATTTCGTCGAACGAAGTATGATGTTTTCAAAATTCTATGATTTCTTAGATCATCAAGAAAAATCGGACTGTCAAGATTACACACACGTTCAATTTTTCCAAAATAGCATTTACCATCACGCCATTGTGCATCCCCACGGTCAAGTTCACCTGTGAAGCGAAATATTTCAGAGATACTTTTTTCAGGTACACAGCGATACATAAGCAACAGATCACCAGGTGTAACCTGTTTTGATAAGGCCCAATTCAACTTGTCATTTTCGTCTAAATGAAACCACTGGTCTTTAATTGCTGGTTGAATCCATATTTTTACACCAACTCCGAAATACCTCTTTAATTCTATGATTTCTAATTTCTTCGGGGCTTCAGGCCAGTCGTGATGCCAACAGACAATGCAATCACAATCCTGTGGATCATGTCGATGAGCTTTAAAATTTGACGATTTGAATTCAAATTCAATCCTTACTTTCTTTTCAATATTGCCGGACCTTCGGTATGCGATACAATCAGGGAATTGTGGCCTTATCTTTTCAACCTTGAATCGGAGCTTTTTAGCCACATGGGAAAAAAGAAAGACAACACCAAGCTCATTTTCTGGAGCATATTGAAGAGGTGAATTTTGCAATGTTATGGGTCGAGTTTTTTTCATATATGATAACGTGCTACTCACTTGACGCAGACGGTAGCCGAAAACCTTGAAGAAAGAGACGAACTATCGTAAAAAGCAAAATATTCTAAACCGGCTCAGCTTCTGCGGTCAAGTGCAGTAATGGTTATAATTTTCTTTATCTATTGTTATTTCAATCCCAGGGAAGTTTAGGAAGTTCATTGAGTGTTTTTGCATATCTTTCCGGATTGAAGGGCTCCTGTTTCTTTAAGACATCAAATATCTCTGAAGAAACAACGCATCCAATGAGTTCCTTAGCTTCTTCCGCAGAATGTCCTTCTAATATCAAGCGGTCAAAGGTTTGTCGTGTTTCGGGAGGATCGTCTGCCTGAAGTTGGTTTTCGACAACCTCTAAAATTGCTGATTTTAAATAAGGATTTTCTTTCATATCTTATCTAATCCATATTTATAATGGGCGCGAGCTGAGCAGAATCTGAATAACGCCAGGAGCCCGAAGGGATCACTGGCTGTTATACAGATTTCTGCTCCAGCGAATGTTA
>JAGHEC010000193.1 GCA_021159525.1 Deltaproteobacteria bacterium
GCCCCTTTGGCATTCTCGACTTCGTCGAGCTGCGGCTTCCCCCACTGATAAGTCACAAAGAGACGGCGCCCTCCCGGCAGTCGCGTCAGAAAAACCCTTCTGCCCCCATTTATTGAGCTGTTACGTCAGCAAATGGCACGAGAGTTCCTTTCGTTTTGGCGACAAGCACCTCACCTGTGAGAAGGATGATTCGCGGACCATAGCACAGGGAAACAGCCGTGACAATCGGGATGCGGTGCATCAGGATAAAATTTCTTGACCACCGGATCGCACTTAACCTATAATTTCAATTTACACTACAACACTCGCAACAGTCGCTCGAGGGATCAGTGTCCAGGCGGTTTTCTGTGCCAATGATTCTCCACAACTTTACGGAGGTTTTACGATGGATCCTTTTTTGGAAAATGGACCTAAAAACCCACTGAAAATTCAAGACAATACCTTCAGAGACGGCCATCAGTCCCTGTTGGCCACCCGCATGCGCACCGAGGACATGATTCCCATTGCCGAGAAGATGGACAGCGTCGGCTTCTGGGCCATGGAGGTCTGGGGTGGGGCAACCTTCGATACCATGCACCGGTTTCTGGCCGAAGACCCCTTCGACCGGATCCGGACGCTCAAGAAATACATCAAGAAGACACCCTTTTCCATGCTCCTGAGGGGGCAGAACCTTGTCGGATACCGCAATTATGCAGATGATGTGGCCAGCCTCTTTGTGGACAAGGCCTCTGAGGCCGGCATGGATGTCTTCCGGGTCTTTGACGCACTCAACGACTTCCGCAATTTCCAGACCGTGGTGGAGCGGATCAAGGCCAACGGCAAGCACTTCCAGGGGACTATCTGCTACTCCCTGACCGAGCGGCGCATGGGCGGCGACGTATTCAACCTGGAATACTATGTGAACAAGGCCAAAGAGATCCAGGAAATGGGGGCCGATACCCTGTGTCTGAAAGACATGGCCGGGATTATGGCGCCCTTTGACATTGCCAAGATCATCACTGAACTCAAGAAGGTGATCACCATTCCGATCCACCTCCACACCCATTATACCAGCGGCATGGCCTCTATGGTCTATCTGGAGGCCATCAAGGCAGGGGTGGACATCGTCGACACCTGTCTTGCCCCTTTTGCTTTGAGGACCTCGCAGCCGGCAGTGGAGCCAATTGTGGCGTCCTTTTATGAAACCGTCAGGGATACTCAATTTGACCTGAGTCTTCTCCTGGAATTGGGCGACTATATTGAGACAATCGCACCCAAGTACCGCGATTATTTAGCCAAAAACCGGATGTCCGTGATTGACACCGGGGTCCTGGCGCACCAGGTGCCAGGGGGAATGATCTCCAACCTGGTAAGTCAGCTCACAGAGGCCAAGGCCCTCCACCGGCTCCCGGAGGTGTATAAGGAGGTGGCCGCAACCCGCAGAGAACTGGGCATGCCGCCCCTGGTGACCCCCACCAGCCAGATCGTGGGGGTCCAGGCCGTGTTGAATGTCCTGTTCGGCCGGTACAAGATGGTCACCAACGAGGTCAAGGACCTGGTGTATGGCCTCTACGGCAAGACCCCCATCCCGGTGGATCCGGAGGTCCAGAACAAGGTGCTCAAGGGGTACAAGCGGGGGCAGACCCCGGTCACCGGCAGGGCCGCGGACTATCTGGAGCCTGAGCTGGAAAAGGCCCGGCAAAAGATCGGCGATCTGGCCAAGGACGACTTTGATCTCCTCATCTTTGCGCTCTACCCCAACACCGGCGAGAAGTTTCTTCGGTGGAAATACGGCCTGGAGGAAAAACCGGCCTCTGTCAAACCCAAGACCCTGGAAGACATCCGCAAAGAGGATGCGGCCATAGCCGCGGCCATCGAGCAGGTGCGGAACGACGTATAACATCAGGGAATAAAGAAAGCCCCGATTTGTCCCGCCCCCGGCGGGACAGTTTTTTCAGGCCCCGGGAGATGAGATGTGTTTGTGACCTTTGAAGGGATCGAGGGGTGTGGCAAGTCCACCCAGGCCCGCCGCCTCGCAGCCCGGCTCAAAAGAGAAGGCCTTTCGTGTGTTCTCACGCTCGAACCGGGGGGCACGCCCATCGGCCAGAAGATCCGCCGGATCCTCCTGGACCAGGACCATCACGATCTGTCCCCCCTCTCTGAACTCCTTCTCTACGAGGCAGACAGGGCCCAACATGTGGAGCAGGTAATCCGGCCGGCCCTTGCCAGGAATCAGTGGGTTATATGCGACCGCTTTTTTGACGCTACAACCGTCTACCAAGGGGTTGCCAGGGGCCAGGACCTGCAGATGGTTCAGTTTCTTAACAAGAGGGCCTCATTGGGCATGATGCCCGACCGGACCTTTCTCATCGACTGCCCGGTGGAAATTGGGCTTCAAAGGGCCTTGAAACGCAATGCCTCTTTAAGTGATCCTGGTCAAGACAGGTTTGAGAAGGAAAAAATAGAGTTCCATGCGGCTGTTCGAGAGGGGTATCTCTCTCTGGCAAAAAAAGAGCCCCATCGATTTCTGGTGGTGGACGGCGCCCTTGGGGAAGACTCCCTAGAAGCGATCATTCTGGATCATCTTCGGCCCTTGCTCAATAAATGATCACGGTAAGACATGCCGGATACCGGATGGCGATTCTTGGGATTGCCTGTTTTCATGGTGTGTTCTCCGACTGCTGATCTCCGAGCTTCGACCTCTGGTCACTGATTGCTGGAGCATAGATGGTAATCGGAGGGAAGTGGTCGTGCAAAAACACAGTTGTTTTCTAATAGCTCAATGAATAGGGGCAGAAGGGTTTTTCTGACGCGACTGCCGGGAGGGCGCCGTCTCTTGTTCGCTCGCTTCGCTCGGCTCAGCCCGGGGGCCCGGAAAGGAATCCCCCAGATTGAAACAGAGGTTGCCCAAAAAGGCCATTTGAGACGTTGTTTTTTTACTGGGTCATGCGGTTTTCAGACATCATCGGTCAGGAAAAGGCCAAGGGATTCTTCAGGCGCGTCATGCTTGAAAAAAGGATCCCGCATGCCTATCTGTTTACCGGGATCGCCGGAATTGGAAAGACCAGTACGGCCCGGGCCTTGACCATGGCCCTCAACTGCCACAACCCCTCGGATATGGAACCTTGCGGGGTCTGCCCAGCGTGCCGCCAGATAATGGGAGGGAATTTCCCTGACTTTATATCCATCGAACCGGACGGGCAGAATATCAGGATTGAGCAGATCCGCGAGCTCAATCGAAGGCTCAGCTTTGCTCCGGTATCAGCGATATACAGGGTATGTGTACTTCAACAGGCCGACAGCATGACCGGCGAGGCGGCTAATTCCTTTCTGAAGACCCTGGAGGAACCGCCGGCCGGCAACATCCTGATTCTCAATGCAGTAGAACCCCTGAATCTCCTGCCCACCATCGTTTCCCGATGCCAGAGGGTCCCTTTCCAGCCCCTCCCGGTGGATGCCATGACCCAATGGCTTGTCAGGGAAAAAAAGATGGATCCGACCACGGCCATGATTGCGGCAAGGGCCTCGCACGGAAGCCTGGGACGGGCCATCCGAATGTGCGATAAACAGTTTTTGACCAAAAGGGATGCGTGGATCTCGCGTCTCTTGAAGCTTCCGGGCCTTTCCAGGGGAGATGCCCTGAAGATGGCCATGGAATTGGCTGTCAAAGAAAAGGTAAAGGCATCAAACTATAGAGACTCCGGGGAACCCGGGCTATTGGACATGCTGACCTTGTGGGGCGGCTGGTACAGGGATATTCTGGTCTTCAAGGTTCGGGGGCCTGAAAACTTGATTACGAATGTCGATTTCACCACGCACTTGAAAGAAGCTGCGCGATCCATTAGTATAGAAGGCCTGATACACAGCCTCTTGGCCGTGAATCAGGCCGAAAGGGATGTGCAGAGGATGGTAAACCCCCAACTGGTCATGGCCAATACGATTCTGAAGCTTCAGAGGCTTAGGGGGGATGCCCCCTGACAGGCTCTTTGTCTATAACGTCTTTCCAGCGTAGCAAGGAATTCGAGAGTGGGGGGCTCTGCGTCCCGCGCGCGGTATGGGGGTCACTGCCTCCCCTCCATGACGGGACAACAAAATGCGTACGGAGCGTTCGGCGACCGCCCCCTGACTCGTAATAGCCTTTATGGAAAGGCGGCAAAGGACTACCGGCTTATGAAAGACTGTCCTTGGGGCTGGACCAGAAAGAATTCGAGCGCTCTGCCGCCGTTCTGAGGAGCTGTAACCGGTTTTTGTCCCGTCTTGGAGGGGAGGCA
>JAGHEC010000040.1 GCA_021159525.1 Deltaproteobacteria bacterium
AGCGAAGAAGAGACGGCGCCCTCCCGGCAGTCGCGTCAGAAAAACCCTCCTGCCCCGGGTTATTGAGCTGTTACGTGAGGCGGACAATCCCAAATTTGACCAAAAATCACCCGTGAACGGTTACAGGGCCGGGAATGAACTGCAACAAAGACGATGCCACAAACAGCGTCTGTGAACGTATGGCTATAGAAGAGCGGGTGAAGGAGCGTGTGGATGAGGCTGGAAACCGATGGACCAAGGTCTACGTCGGGGGAGGCGAGCACTTTCAAAACTGGCTTGAACAGTGCAAGGAACTGGGCGAGGTCATGGTGGAAGAGGTAGATGCGACCGGGTATGCATGCTTTGAACAGGCGGGCGAAAGCCTCTACCGAATCTGGATGAAAACGGATGAGAATGGCAATGTCGACTAATGGGGAATATGAGATGACCAAGGGTCAGGCCAAACAAGAGCACTGCAAAGGCCCAGACACAACCGTTACAGATCCCAATACAGGCCCTTTGCAGGAAAAGGCATGCAACTCAGGGCCTTGGACCCGTTTTTTGAAATGGATCGCCAAAGGTGCAGCTCAATCCAAGGCCGCCGGCTCCTTTTGTCCCACCTGACAGATCCGGCGTTAGACGCTCCCGGTGGGAGACGCTGCCCACATAAGGGTTCAACCGCTTCATTTCAGGAATTTTTTACTGAATGCAGGAGGTTCGTAAGATGGATGAATTGATCGCAAAAGGGGCCGAGATGATCGCGTCAGCCCAAAAAATACTGGTATTCACGGGCGCCGGCCTCAGCACCGAGTCAGGCATCCCGGATTTCAGGAGCCCCGGGGGGATATGGGAAAAATATGATCCCTCTGACTTCTACTTTCAGAAATTCATCTCCGATGAACATGCCCGAACAACCTACTGGAAGATGAGCAGGGAGTTTTACAGCCTCATCAAGCCTGCCAGTCCCAACCGGGCACATCTTGCCGTCAAGACCCTGGAAGACCACGGAAAACTCCTGGCCGTTGTGACGCAGAACATCGACAACCTGCATCAAAAGGCCGGCAACTCCCCTGAAAAGATCATCGAACTCCATGGCACGCTGATCTCGGTTTCCTGCCTGAGCTGCAAAAAGAAATATGATCGGGATGAGATAGAAGCCCGCTTCGATTCAGGGATCAAGGTTCCGTATTGCGATGACTGCGGGGGGATCTTGAAGCCTGACACCGTCTCCTTTGGACAGGCCATGCCTCAGGAGGCCATGGAGCAATCCATCCGTTATGCAGGCCAGTGCGATCTCTGCATGGTCCTGGGCTCTTCCCTGGTGGTCTACCCTGCAGCCAGCGTGCCCATGCACGCGGTCCAGAGCGGGGCCAGGCTCATGATCGTCAACCGGGAACCCACCCCACAGGATGGCGAGGCCGATCTCGTCGTCCATATGTCCGTTTCCGAGGCCCTTACTGGTATGCTTAGGCTTCTTTTTGCTTGAATCCATATCCAACTCACGCTATTTACCATAAAAAAGATTGCAGGATTCAGGGTGAAAACCCCTGTTTCCACATTCGATGCTGACTTTAATGTTCATCACTGTCAGGAGGTCTTTCATGTTGCGAATCGGGTTTGTAGGATGGCGGGGCATGGTCGGATCCGTGCTAATGGGCCGAATGAACGAGGAAAAGGATTTCAATGGCTTTGAACCGGTTTTTTTCACCACCTCCAATGTGGGCGGCAAAGGCCCGGATGTAGGAATGGATATTCCTCCCTTACAGGATGCCCATGACATCGACCTCCTCTCCTCCCTCCGTATCATCGTCACCTGTCAGGGGGGGGACTATACCAAAGAGGTCTATCCCAGGCTGAGAGGCGCGGGCTGGGATGGCTACTGGATCGATTCCGCATCGACCCTGCGGCTGGCTGACGACGCCATCATTGTCCTTGATCCGGTCAATCTGTCTGTCATCGAAGAAGGGCTTTCAGCCGGGATCAGGACTTTTGTGGGCGGCAATTGCACGGTCAGCCTGATGCTCATGGCGCTGTCAGGGCTCTTTGCCCAAGACCTGATCGAATGGATATCGGCCATGACCTATCAGGCCGCCTCGGGGGCCGGTGCAAAGAACATGAAAGAACTCATTGCCCGAATGCGCGTGCTCGGCGAGGCGGCGAGCGTGCTCTTGGATGATCCGGCTTCATCGGCCATAGACATTGATCGAATCGTTACCGATCAGATGCGCTCTTCTTCCTTTCCAGCGGACAGCTTTATGGCCCCCCTGGCCGGAAGTCTTATCCCCTGGATTGATTCGGCTATGGGATCAGGTCAGACCCGGGAGGAATGGAAAGGTCAGGTCGAGACCACCAAGATCCTTAAGACCGAAAAGCCGATCCCTGTGGACGGCATCTGCGTGCGGGTCGGGGCCATGCGCTGTCACAGCCAGGGACTCACCATCAAATTGAGAAAGGATGTCCCCCTAAACGAGGTAGCTGCGATTATCCAGAATGCAAACCCCTGGGTAACCCTGGTCCCCAACGAAAAGGAATCCACCCTGAAATACCTGACCCCGGCAGCGGTCAACGGGACCTTGGACGTTCCGGTGGGCAGGCTGCGAAAGATGCTGCTGGGACCCGAATACGTGGCAGCCTTCACCGTAGGGGACCAGCTTCTGTGGGGCGCGGCCGAGCCCATACGCAGGATGCTCAATATCGTGATAAAGCACCTGTCGTAGATATCTGGCCCCAGGTCCTATCCATAAATAGGCACAGGAATAGGTTGACAAAGCGAACCCTGTGAGTAAAATATGGCGTCAGATCAATCATGCGGAAGTGGAAAGCTCACTGGTGGGGCTCCCGGACTTCAAATCCGGTGTACCGGGCTAAAACCTCGGTAGGTGGGTTCGATTCCCATGCACTTCCGCCATAATGATTTCATTAACTTAGGCGATCTCCCGTAACAGCTCAATATTTAGGGGAAGCACAGTGAACGTACCGCCGGGGC
>JAGHEC010000439.1 GCA_021159525.1 Deltaproteobacteria bacterium
AACCCTTCTGCCCCCATTTATTTAGCTGTTACCGTGAACAGTTGTTTTTCTCATTTCCCTCAATTGCCCGCCTTTTTTGTCTGCACACGTCCCACAGACCTGGAAATGATCTGTCCGGATACGAACATGCAAATCAGGAGTATCATGAGGACCATAAAGACGCCGATATAGCGGAGTATAAGGGTACCGATGATCCAGGTCCAATTGTCTTTGACGATGGTGATTTTCGTGCCACGGTCCCCGCCTTTGGAAACCGTGATGGAATGCCAGGGCATCTTGCCGTCATCTTCAATGTAGGTAGCATTCTTCCAGTTTCTGAACTTGATGTTTTCAAAGTTTTTCAGGGCCTTTTCGTAAAAGGCGACGACCTCGTCGTGGGAGAGGCCGGTCTTCATCTCCAGCCGGGCCGCAGTCTTTTTGATGATCGTTCTTTCGGGTATTAGAGGGGCCCCGAGAAAATCCTCCGCGTGCGAGACGACAGGCATGAAATACAAAACCGCAAGAAAAAATATCCACTTTTTCATGGTTCACCTTCTTCTAAACGAGAAATGAATAACATATCAACCGTGCCTAATCAAACATGGCGATAAACATACCGGCTGCCGCGGCCGATCCGATCACGCCGGCCAGGTTGGGTCCGACCGCGTGCATCAGGAGATGGTTGGTCTTGTCGTACCGCAGGCCCTGCATCTGGGAGACCCGTGCAGCCATAGGCACGGCCGAGACCCCTGCCGAACCGATAAGGGGATTGATCTTCTCCTTGAGAAACAGATTCATGATCTTAACGGTCACAATACCACCAATGGTGCACACCGCAAAATCGAGAAGACCCAGGCCGAAGATAAACAGCGGTTTCCAGCTCAGAAACTTGTCCGCGTGCATGGTAGCCCCCACCGAAATCCCAAGGAATATAGTAACAATATTCATAAGGGAACCCTGGGCCGTATCGGTCAGCCTCCCCACAACCCCGCTTTCCTTCATGAGATTCCCCAGCATAAACATGCCCATGAGGGGGATGACAGAGGGCACCAGCAGGGCGATGATGCCGGCCGTAACCAGAGGAAACAGGATCTTTTCCTGCCGCGACACGGGCCGTAACTGGCGCATTCGGATCTTTCGCTCCTTTTCATTGGTCATCAGCCGCATAATCGGCGGTTGAATCAAGGGTACCATGGCCATATAGGAATACGCCGCCAAGGCATTTGCGCCCAAGAGCTGGGGCGCCAAATGCTGCGTCAAATATATGGTCGTAGGCCCATCCGCGCCGCCGATGATGCTGACAGAGGCCGCCTCCTTTAATGTGAACCCCACCAGGACCGTGCCTGTAAAAGTAATAAAAACACCCAGTTGTGCCCCCGCGCCGATAATCAGCGTCTTCGGATTGGCAATAAGCGGACCAAAGTCTGTCATGGCCCCCAGTCCCAAAAAGATGATGCAGGGGATAACCTCCCATTCCAGTCCGTAGTGGTAAAACACCTGCAGAAGCTGAGCGTGTCCGTGGGAATACCCCATAAGGGGGACCAGGGGAAAGTTGACGATAAAGATCCCGAAACCGATCGGCAACAGAAGTAGGGGTTCATATTTCTTGGCAATGGCCAGATAGATGAATAAACATCCGACCCCCCACATGATCACAATGTTCCACTGAAAATTGTATACCCCTGTTGTATGGAGCGTCCCGTACAACAGGTCCAGTATCTCATTCGCTGTCATGGCAACATCCTTTCCGAAATCATTTCGCGCGTACTGCTCCCAATACAGGGGACGCCGCTCCAGATTAGTTTCACATGTAGCTATAATGAAGCTATAATCCGTTGTCAAGCGCAAAAACGTGAGATATTCAAAAGACGACCCGGCTGTATGGGGCAATAAAAATGATTTGACAGATGTGAGGATATTGAAATATTTTCTGAAGCATCAGCTCAATAATTGGGGGGATAACAGCGAGGACGCCACAGGGGCAGGAGGATTTTTCTTCCGCTCCGGGCTTCACGGCAGTCGCGTCAGAAAAATCCTCCTGCCCCTATTTATTGAGCTGTTACAATAATTCTTCAATAATCAAATGCGCCAATCTTATGAGAATCAGGAGGCTGAAATGACCGAGCACACAGGTCACGAGGATTTGCAGTCCGCCCTGAAGCGCTGGTCCGAGGCGCTGGAAAAGACCCTTAGCAAGCGACCGGAGCGCAAGACCGACTTTGTCAACACCTCGGACATACCGATCAAGCGTCTTTACACGCCTCTTGATCGGAAGGACGCCGACTATCTCGCCGAGGTGGGGCTTCCAGGCGAACACCCCTTTACCAGGGGAGTGCAACCAACCATGTACCGGGGTCGCTTCTGGACCATGCGCCAGTACGCCGGCTTTGCCACGGCCCAGGAATCCAACCGGCGATACCGGTTTCTCCTGGACCAGGGCCAGACAGGACTTTCCGTGGCATTCGACCTGCCCACCCAGATCGGTTACGATTCGGATCACGAAATGGCTATCGGCGAGGTGGGCAAGGTAGGGGTAGCCATCGACTCTCTCCAAGACATGGAGATCCTTTTCGACCGGATTCCCCTGGACCAGGTCAGCACCTCCATGACCATCAATGCGCCTGCGGCCGTGCTCCTGGCCATGTACATCGCAGTAGCGGAAAAGCAGGGCGTCAAGCCTGACAAACTCAGGGGCACGATTCAAAACGACATCCTGAAGGAATACTCCTCCCGGGGCACCTATATCTTTCCGCCCAAGCCCTCCATGCGGATTATTACGGACATCTTTTCCTATTGCGCGGATCATGTCCCCCAATGGAACACCATCAGCATCAGCGGGTATCACATCCGGGAGGCCGGCGCCACCGCGGTTCAGGAGGTGGCCTTCACCCTTGCCAACGGAATCGCGTATGTCCAGGCGGCCCTGGATGCCGGTCTCGACGTGGACACCTTCGGGCCGAGGCTCTCCTTTTTCTTTAACGCCCATCTCGATTTTCTGGAAGAGATCGCCAAGTACCGGGCCGCCCGCCGGCTGTGGGCAGAGATCATGCGGAACCGGTTCCAGGCCCGAAATCCCAAATCCAGGATGATCCGGTTTCACACCCAGACCGCAGGGTGCACCCTCACGGCCCAGCAGCCCAAGAACAATATTGTGCGTGTGGCCTTCCAGGCCATGTCCGCGGTCCTGGGAGGAACCCAGTCGCTTCATACCAATTCCATGGACGAGGCCCTCTGTCTCCCCTCCCAAGAGGCCGTTCAGATCGCCCTACGGACCCAGCAGATCATTGCCTACGAAACGGGCGTAACCGATACGGTGGACCCCCTGGGGGGCTCTTATTACCTCGAGGAGCTGACCAGGGAGATCTACGAGAGGGCCGGCAATTACATCAGAAAAATCGATGAGCTCGGGGGTGCTGTTTCGGCCATTGAAAAGGGATTCGTGCAACGGGAGATCCAGGACAGCGCCTACCGATACCAACGGGAAATCGAAACAAACGAACGGATCGTGGTCGGCCTGAACCGGTTTCAGACATCGGAAGCCCGGCCCGGCAACCTATTGAGGGTGGACCCTGCAGTACGCACCTCCCAGGTGGAACGTCTGAAAAAACTTCGATCGCAGAGGGACGCCGCCAGGGTGGACAAGCGTCTCGCGGATCTGAAACAGGCCGCGGAAGGGGACCAAAATCTTATTCCTCTCATTCTGCACGCCGTCAAGGCCTATGCCACCCTCGGAGAAATCTGCGACGTATTGCGACGGGTCTTTGGCGAATATCAGCCTGTCAACACCCTCGGGTAGATCGGGCATCCGGTATCAGGTACGGAACTCTCTTATGATCTTAAAAATCCAGGGCACGTATGCCTTCAACCGAACAGGCAGCATGAAGCGGGCGCGGCCCGCTCCCCTTGTTTGACTTATCCCTCAACCCCATTTATCAGAGGTGAAACATGGCGCCAGATAAAAAGATACGGGTATTGGCGGCAAAACCGGGACTGGACGGGCATGACAGGGGCATCAAGGTGGTTGCCTCGGCCCTCATGGAT
>JAGHEC010000179.1 GCA_021159525.1 Deltaproteobacteria bacterium
CCCCCATGCCGCCCCCGAAGCCCCTCGCCTTTCCAAGCGCATCCAGCTCATCTACGAAAATAATGCAGGGGGCCTGCTTTTTGGCCTCTTCAAAAAGGTCCCGTACCCTTGCCGCTCCGAGACCGACAAACATTTCCACAAACTCGGACCCGCTCATGCTGAAAAAAGGAACTCCGCTTTCTCCGGCAACGGCCTTTGCCAAAAGCGTCTTTCCTGTCCCCGGGGGGCCCACAAGCAATACGCCGCGAGGCATCTTTCCACCAACTGCTGTAAATTTCCCGGGGGCCTTCAGGAAATCCACAATCTCCACCAGTTCCTGTTTGGCTTCATCCACGCCTGCCACATCCTCGAAGGTGATCCCGATATCTTCCTGTTTGTAAACCGTCGCCTTTTTTTTGCCAAGCGACATGAAACCCGGCTGTTTCCCCGCTATTTTTTGAAAAAGGAAGTACCAGATGCCGAAGAACACAAGGATAGGAAACACCCATGAGAAAAGCTCGCGTAGAAAGGTGGATTCCACCTCGCCCTTGAATGTGACATTGTATTGCTCCAGGAGCGTTGAAATTTGTGGATCCACCCGTATGGTCCTAAAGAGGCCGCCCCGACCCTGCCCATCTTTGCTGATGAGCCGTCCCTGAATAATTCCCTCGCCAATGGCCACTTCAGACACCTTGTTTTCCTTCAGGAGCGACAAAAACTCGCTATAGGGAATGGTGCGGATATGGAAGATGCCGGCGAGGTAGTTTTGGAGGATCAGGACTAGCCATACCCCCAGTATCACATACCATATCGAAAACTTGTGCTGCTTTTCCACAGGTCCCTCCATTGAAAGAAGGCGGGCTGCGTTACGGAGCCCGCCTTCTTGTTGTTCGAGAACAGATGATTGAGATTGAGTTCAGGATGCTTTTACTTCAATCTTCTTAACGGACTGTTCCTTTGCTTTGGGCAAATTTACCTTCAGGACGCCGTCTTTGTAGGTTGCGGTCACCTTGTCTCCATTAACGTCGGCAGGAAGTTCTAGGGACCTGGAAAAGCTTCCATACCGCCGTTCTATCCGATGATAGTTTTCACCTTTTTCTTCCTGGTCTTGCTTCCTCTCGCCTTTGATGGTGAGAAGCCTGCCGTTGAGGGAGATGTCGATATTATTGGCGTCTATGCCGGGGACTTCCGCATTGACGATAATCTCTTTTGCGGTCTCCGACATATCCACTGCGGGCATCCATTCCTCGACGCCATAAGATCGACTGAAAGGGCTCCAGGTGAAGAAATCGTCAAACATCCTGTCGATCTCGCTTCTGAATCGATCCACCTCACCGCGACTGCGCCATGGAATCAATCCTGCCATTCTACATCACCTCCTTACGCATAAGCAATGATGCCGTTCATCCTGTTTTCATGGGGTGTTCGCACAAGCAGTTTCCATCGATAAGCACCCAAATTCAATCCCTTAGACCTTTGCCAGTCAATTTAATCACAAATTAGTCTGCGTCAAGTGCGGAAGCGTCTTTTTGGTAAGCCCGGGTTGGCCGGGGGGCAAAAGCACATTGATTGGGACAGGCTTGTTCTTACACTTCGTAAAAAATGTCGACAGATACATGGGGCGGCCGGTACGCCGGTCGCACGGGCGAGTTGTCAGAAGAAGGATATGACGTGATTGCGGTGCAGAGTCGAGCGAAGCGAGCGAAGAAGAGACGGCGCCCTCCCGGCAGTCGCGTCAGAAGAACCCTTCTGTCCTGTTTATTGAGCTATTACAGGTTAGCGATCAATATTTACACTTTCCAAAATGTCAGGCTTGTGCTATGGTCAACCCGCTCAGGTGGGGTCACTCCTCAGGTTTTTTAGAGTATAAATGCCATGCCAAAGAAAATTCTCATTATTGACGATGATCGGGATACGGTCGACTTTGTTGAGCGTATTTTGGAAGATCACGGCTATGAAGGGATCGGTTCCCTGTCGAGCGCATCGGCCCTTGACACGATCAGGGCTGAAAAACCTGACCTGATTCTTTTGGATCTGTTCATGCCGGAGAAGAGCGGCATCAGCCTGTTCAGGGAATTAAAGGCCGATCCAGACCTGGAACACATCCCTGTCATTGTTGCCAGCGGCATACCCCAGGTGGCAGGGATCGATGTGAGCGCCTTTATCGGCAGAGAGGCAGAGACCTCCAAAATCTCCAACAGCCGCGTGTCCAGATCCCCGGAAGGGGTGGTGAACAAACCGATTGAACCGGACATGTTGATAGGGCTTATCCGGGAAATTACATCACAGGGGGATTTATATAGGAGATAAACATCGCGATGCTAAGGAGACAAGCAGAAAATCGATCCGCGACAGCCAAGAACAACTGCGATAAAGACCCTGATTTTTTTGCCAGCCTGTTTATCAACTCGCCCATTGGTATTTACATCGTTCAGGATGGAAAATTTATCTTTCTCAACCCGGAGTTTCTGAGGATTTCAGGTTATGAGGAACATGAATTACTTGGAAAAAACTCCTTGAATATCGTGCATCCGGAGGACAAGCACATGGTCAGGGAAAAATCCATCCGGATGCTCAAAAGGGAAAACATGGACCCCTATGAACATCGTGTGATCACCAGGGAGGGCGAGACCCGCTGGATTATAGAGACGGTGACTTCCATTCATTATAGGGGCCGCAGGGCCGCCTTGGGGTATTTTATGGACAATACCCAGAGCGTGCTCACCAAGGAGGCCCTGGTTCTTTCAGAGGATAAGTTCAAGAAGGTCTTTCGTTCCAGCCCGGACTGGTTTGTGATCAGCACCCTCGAGGACGGGTTCTATGTGGACGTGAATGAGGCCTTCTTGCGCACCACCGGTTATGATCGGCACGAGGTCATCGGCAAGAGCTCCCTGGAATTGGGCATTTGGGCCCAACCCGACAAGCGATCGAAAATGCTCGAAATCCTGCACAAGGAAGGGGCTGTCCGGAACATGGAGATGGAGTTCCGCATGAAATCAGGGGAGATTCGGCATGTGCTCTGGTCAGCGGAGGTGATCGATTATGGGGGTGAGAAATGCCTGATTGCGGTGACCCGCGACATTACGGCCCGGCATCGGGCCCAACAGGAACAGCTCAGGCGGGAGAAGCTCCAGGGCATCCTGGAACTCGCCGGCGCCACGTGCCATGAGATCAACCAACCCCTTCAGTATATCTGTCTTTTGATCAACGAGGCCCTGTCCGAACACCCGGATGACAACAACCTGCGAGAGATCAAAAATCAGTGTGAACGCATCAAGTCTATTACCAAGAAGATGGAAGGCATCTCCATCTACGAAAGCATGGATTACGTTCAGGGGAAGAAGATCGTAAATATCCATGAGGCCTCGAACCAGGGCAGGGCGCCTATCAATTGATCCATGGGGTCTGCATTCTGGTCGGCGCTACTGGTCAACAAAAATCTGTTTTTAATATTATCAAGAAAACCCGGACGCTTTGTGGTCCCGTGTGAGCACCTTAATTTGCCGGTCGAATTCGGTCGCGGCTGTCATGCCGTATTGAGGTGTCAGCATGGCTATGGCAGGAAGAACAATGTACAGAATAACGTGTGCAGCACTAATCCTTTCCCTTTTTCTGTTGCCTGGTTGCGGCGCTATGCTGGTGGCGGGGGC
>JAGHEC010000079.1 GCA_021159525.1 Deltaproteobacteria bacterium
GAGCTGTAACCGGTTTTTGTCCCGTCTTGGAGGGGAGGCAGTGACCCCCACCCGCGCGGGCATAACATTGTAGGGCTTGGGGCGACCTGGCGTAAGGCTTGTAGCACGAGGGTTTCAGGGAGCAAGATAACATGACAAGACATTTGACATATCTGGCGAGTGCGGCGCTTGTTTTCGTGGCCTTTGCCTGTATACCTGAACCTGCCTGCTGGGCCGCAGCCCCTCAGATTAACCCGTCGTTCATAAACATCGGCCTTGACAAGGCCGGGGACACGGGCCAGGTATCGGTGGTGTTGCAGATCTTTCTGCTTTTGACTGTCCTGTCTCTTGCGCCCGCGATCCTGATTACACTTACCTCATTCACACGGATTGTAGTTGTTCTGTCCCTGCTCAGGAGGGCCCTGGGGACCATGCAGAGTCCCCCAAACCAGATCATTATCGGGCTGTCTCTGTTTCTGACCATGTTTATCATGATGCCGGTCTGGACCGAAGTGAACAAGAACGCGCTTCAGCCGTACATGGATAAACAGATCAGCAATGAGGAGGCGCTCAAGGCGGCTGTCGCGCCCCTCAGGAAATTTATGATCAAGCAGACCAGGGAAAAGGATATCGCCCTGTTTGTGGATATGGCCGGGGTCAAGCGTCCCAGGAATGTGGAAGATGTTCCCACGACGGTGTTGATCCCGTCTTTTATCATCAGTGAATTGAAGACGGCTTTTCAGATCGGCATGCTTCTGTACGTGCCCTTTTTGGTGATTGATATGGTGGTGGCCAGCGTGCTCCTCTCCATGGGGATGATGATGTTGCCGCCCATTACTGTATCCCTGCCGTTTAAACTGATGCTCTTTGTACTGGCCGATGGTTGGTACTTGATTGTCGGGTCCGTGGTAAAGAGCTTTGGCTAACAATCTGTGAGGAGATAAAGATATGAGCCCTGATTTTGTCGCAGCCTTCTTCATGGAGGCATTCAAGACAGCCATCCTGCTGGCGGCGCCCATGCTGGGGGCCGGCCTGATCGTCGGCCTCTTGGTGAGCATGTTTCAGGCGGCCACACAAATCAATGAAATGACTCTGGTATTTATCCCCAAGATGCTGGCTGTGGGTGCGGCGCTGCTGGTCTTTTTTCCATGGATGCTGGAGCTGATGATGGATTTTACCTGTAACGTTTTCATCAATATCCCTTCGTTGGCGCGGTAAGAAGCCGTCTGAAAAGGTCGCAACTGCGTACATGAAATGCTTAATTTAAATGTTCCGCTGCTTGAAATAGAGATATTTTTATTCATCTTCCTGAGGGTCGGCGCTATCCTGATGACCCTGCCGGTTTTCGGGGGGGCGGGCATTCCTGCGGCCTTCAAGATTGGACTCTCATTTACGATTGCCATCCTCCTGTATCCAATCCTGCAACTGAAGATTCCGGTTGAACTGGGCGTAATTTCCTTGAGCCTTGAAATGGTCTCCGAAATCATCCTGGGGGCCATTATCGGTCTTTCGGTCAGGATGATGTTTGCCGCGGTTCAATTGGCCGGGCAACTGGTGGGATTCCAGATGGGCCTGGCTATGGCGAACGTGATAGATCCCTCTACCAGCGAACAGCTCCCGCTCCTGGGGGAACTCAATAACATTGTGGCCATATTGATCTTTTTGACCATTAATGCCCACCATTGGTTTTTGCTTGGCGTGGCGGACAGTTTCAGGCTGGTGCCGCCCTTTTCATTCCGGTTCACTCACTCGCTTATGGAGGAACTGATTGCAGTGGCCGGGAATATGTTTGTAATCGCCGTCAAGGTAGGGGCCCCGGTGATAGCAGCCCTGTTTCTCATGAGCGTGGCTTTTGGCGTGGCGGCCCGGGCAGTCCCTCAGATGAACATCTTTTTTGTGGCGCTGCCCGTACAAATTTTGGTGGGGCTCTTGTTCATGAGCCTTTCCTTCCCCTATTTTTTGTCATTGATGCGGACGGTGTTTGAGGGATTGCAGAAGACCGTTTTTCATATGCTCAGTGTAATGTAGGGCTGAAGAGGCCCTTTTAAAAATGAAAAGAGACGTGTTATGGCCCGGAAAAGCGATCAGGAAAGGACCGAAAAGCCAACCCCGAAGCGGTTTCAGGAGGCGAGAAAAAAAGGACAGGCAGCCAAGAGCCCTGAGGTGGCCTCGGCCCTGGTACTCATGGGCTCCCTGGGATTTCTGGCATTGTCCGGGACATGGATGTTCTCGACCATCGCCGGGTTTATGCGCGGAATTTTCGGAAACCTGGAGTCGATCCACATCTACGGAGATTCTGCCCCTGCCTTTCTCTTGGAGGTTTTTGTACAGATCTTCATACTGATCATGCCCTTGATGGCGGTCCTGATGGTCATCGGCGTGGGCGCCAACCTCATCCAGGTGGGATTTTTGTTCACCATGGAGCCCCTTGCGCCCAAGTTTTCCAAATTTAATCCAGTGGAAGGGATGAAGAATCTGCTCTCTTTGAAGTCTCTGGTAGAACTCCTGAAATCGGTCTTGAAGATCCTTCTGATCGGCGGCATTGCCTATGCGGTGCTCAGGAGCGAGATGGAGATGCTTCCCTCCCTGACAGGCATGAGCGTAGGGCAGATCCTTTCCTTTATGGGAGTGGCCTCTCTGAAGCTGCTCTTTTATGTGGGGCTGGGGATGCTTGTCCTGGCGGCCCTGGATTTCATTTACCAAAAATGGCAGTTTGCCCGGGACCTCATGATGACCAAGCAGGAAGTCAAGGATGAACTCAAACAGAGCGAAGGGGATCCCAGTGTAAAGGGGAGAATCAAGCAGGCCCAGAGGGAGATGGCCATGCGGCGGATGATGCAGGCGGTCCCGGATGCGGACGTTATCATCACCAACCCCACCCACCTGGCTGTGGCCCTTGCCTACAAGGCGGACGAAATGATCGCTCCTCAGGTCATTGCAAAAGGGGCGGATCTTATTGCCGAGAGAATCAAGGAGGTAGGTCGGGCGCACGGGATCGTTATTGTGGAAAATAAGCCCCTAGCGCAGGTTCTCTATAAGACATGCGATATCGGAAGGACCATCCCTGAGACCCTTTATCGAGCAGTGGCAGAAATCCTGGCCTATGTTTACAATCTGAGGAATCGACGCCGGTTCGGCTGATTTTCCCGATGCCTTGTCCTTAAAAGCGGTTCAATTTTTTGACGCCCATAGTCAAATTCTGGGGGCTGGAAAAGGTTTTCCCCGTGGGTTTCCGGGACCAGGGCCGGTCCGAATCCCCTTATGCCTCGCTGTTTCTTCCTTTGCAGACAAATGCGATGAACCGCCGTATTACCTCAATAATTAGGGGGATAACTGCGAACCTAGTGCCGGGGCAGAAGAATTTTTCTTCCGCTCCGGGCCTCCGGGCCGGTCTCTTGAGTGACTTATCTGCGGGGGACACCCGCCTGCCAAGGCCAATTGA
>JAGHEC010000306.1 GCA_021159525.1 Deltaproteobacteria bacterium
CCCGCCTGCCAAGGCCAATTGAGCGTTCTTGCCAAGACTTTCGTCCCGTGGATCTGCGATGGCAGAAGGAAGTAACATGGGTAACAAGGCAATGGCGGGCAGGCTTGCCCCTGCAGCATTCTCGACTACGTGGAGCTGCACCTTCTCTCACGGATAAGTCACAAAGAAACCCCGCCCTCCCGGCAGCCGCGTCAGAAAAACCCTTCTGCCCTTGTTCATTGAGCTATTACGTCGCATCAATATATTGCCTGAGCCGGCCTATTGATATTGGATCAAACATAATTTTAATACTATCGCATCCATGGCCATATTGCAAGCATCAACATTGCTGCCCGGCAATTCTCATTATGAGTCATAACCGGCGTCAACATTCTGTGTGGATGGCGTCTTACCACGACTTTTTGCAGCCTGGAAGCCACTCGCACACAATTCTCTTTTCAAAATGAGAATTACTGACTGCCACTTGAATTTCCACCAAAAATCCACTATCCTCCCCTACCGTGCCTGATCCATACCACCTGAAGGAAATGCCGATCGGGAGTCAGCCTGCACGGATCGAGTGAAACATCCTGTATTGCGAGAAAAGGGCATCGTCACATGGAGGAGGAATTTTGCGCGAAATTGGAAGCAATCCAGCGCAACAATAAGGGGAGAAGATGAACTTACCGTTAGACATCGTCGTCGTAGGGCTCGGGGCAGGGGGGCTCTATGCCTCCCGGTCGGCCCTCAGCTTCAACCGGAAGTGTCGGGTCACTTTCATCGAGAAGCGGGATTTTGATCAGTTCTCGCCCTGCGGTCTCCCCTTTGTGATCGAGGGCGTAGTCAAGGACCTTGAAGATCTCAAATACCATGTCCCGGAGGTGAAAAACCGCCTGTTCAAGCTTCTTTCACACGAGGTTCTGTCTATCAATCCGGAAAAGAAGATCTTGACGGTCATGGATCTGGCTGCATCCGAGGAAAAAAAGATCCCATACGACGCCCTCATTCTGGCCAACGGGGCGTCACCTGTCCTCCTCCCCATACCGGGGGCAAAGGAATTTGTGGGAAGGGGTGTCCATTTTCTGTCGGATATTAACAACACGCGCGGCCTGCTGGAGGCGGCTATGGCGTCGAGGGGCAAAAAGGCGGTGGTGGTCGGCGGCGGGGCCGCAGGCCTCGAGGTGGCGGTGGGTCTGAGGCGCCGTGGCCTTGCTGTGACCATCACAAAACGAACGCCGGAACCCTTTCCCCGCAATCTTGATCCGGAGATGGGGCAGGTGATTGTCGATGAACTCGAAAAGCTGGGAATACGGGTGCTGTTCGGCAAAGGGATCGATCGGATCGAGGGGGACCGGAGCGTCAGGTCTGTGGTCATCGCCGGAGAAACCATCCCCTGCGATCTGGTGGTCATGGCCGTTGGCATGCGGGGCAACACCCGGCTTGCCGAAACCGCAGGGATTGCTGTACATGACGGCCTGGTAAGAGTCAACAACCGGATGGAGACTTCAGTCAGGGGGATCTATGCCATCGGCGACCTGGTGGAGACCTACTCGCGGATTGATGGGACGGCCGCGGCAATGCAGCTTGCCACATCGGCCTACCGTCAGGGGATGACCGCGGGCGTCAATGCAGCCGGCGGCAACACGGTCTACCCGGGCGTCCTCAACACCTTTCTCACCAAGGTAGGGGATCTGGAGATCGCCGCTACCGGGCATGTCCTTCGGAGGGCCGTGGAGCTTGGATACGATGCCAAGGCCGTTTCCACCAGACGGGAGATCCGGCCCCACTACATGCGGGATGCCACGGAAGTCCATCTGAGGGCTGTCGTGAGGGTGTCAGACGGAAAGATCCTGGGCGCCCAGGCAATAGGCAAGGAAGGAGCCGCTTGGCGCATCAACCTCCTGGCTCTTGCTATTCACGGCGGGATGACCCTCTATGATCTCCTGGATGCCGAACTCTCTTATAATCCGCCGGTCTCACAGATGTTCGATCCCCTGGCCCAGCTTGCCG
Source organism: Deltaproteobacteria bacterium (assembly GCA_021159525.1). Taxonomy (GTDB): domain Bacteria; phylum Desulfobacterota; class DSM-4660; order Desulfatiglandales; family Desulfatiglandaceae; genus AUK324. Next base: position 1,990 of record JAGHEC010000306.1, read on the forward strand.
AGGTGGGTCTCAAGCGGCTTCGGTTGCCTCCCAGGGAATGTGAAACCGTCTTTTTTCCGTCCGACCTGAAAACGCAGTAAACAAACCGATGCCCCGGCAGACTGACACAGGTTTTCCCGGAAGAAAGTGCTTGTGCGTTGACCTCCCCTTGACTGCATACCTGGACGCCTGGACACTCCAGACCGATCTGGTGGCCGCCAGATGGGAGAAGCGTTTCCACAAGGATATAATCCTCTTGCTGGAGCACCCCCCGGTCTTTACTTTGGGCCGGCGGGGAAGCACCGACAACCTGATCGTATCCGAAGAGGCCCTGAAGGCCAAAGGGATTCCGGTCATCCAGGTGGAGCGGGGCGGCGACATCACATATCACGGTCCGGGACAGCTCGTCGTATACCCTGTCATGGATCTGACTGCGGCCCGCATCGGCGTTGCCGACTATGTGGCAATGCTGGAAGAGGTGATCATCCGGACCGCAGGAGATTGGGGGATCAACGCCGAAAGGAATCCCATCAACAGGGGCGTCTGGGCGGGCCGCTGCAAACTGGCCAGCATCGGGATCGCAGTCCGCCGAGGAATCAGCTTTCACGGCGCGGCCCTCAACGTCAACCTTTCGATGAAACCTTTTGGTTGGATCAATCCATGCGGCCTCAGGGATATCGGCATGACATCCATGAAAAAGGAACTGGGCCGCAATGTATCCATGCAGGAGGTGCGGCACAGCATCAGGCATCATATCAAGGAGATCTTCAGGATAGACCTTATCCCGGCAAAAATCGGCGACCTGGCCTTGAATACTGAGGTCAATTGATTGGCGTCGCTTTAATCCTTTACTCACAGAAAGCACAATGAGCCGATCAGAATATTCAAAAACTCGCCTGCGAAAACCTGCGTGGCTTAAACGACGGCTTCCGACCGGCGCCGCCTATGAACAGGTAAGGGCTCTCCTCAAGAAGAGCGGGCTTCACACCGTATGCCAGGAGGCCCTTTGTCCCAATATCTGGGAGTGCTTCTCCAGGGGAACCGCAACGTTCCTGATCATGGGACCTAACTGCACACGGGCCTGCCGGTTTTGCGCGGTGGGCCATGGCGATCCAGCCCCCCTTGACCCGCTTGAGCCGGTCCACGTGGCCGAGACGGTTCAGGCCATGGGGTTGACCTATGTGGTGATCACATCGGTCACACGGGACGACCTCCCGGACGGCGGCGCAGCCGTCTTCGCCCGGACCATTCAGGAAATCCGGGATCATGTGGCCCGAGCCCGCGTGGAGGTCCTGATCCCTGATTTTCAGGGAAACAGGGAGGCGCTCAATACGGTTATGCATGCCCGGCCCGCGATCCTGAACCACAATGTGGAGACTGTGCCCAGGCTCTATCCCCGCGTGCGGCCGGGTGCAGACTACCTTCGATCCCTCGAGATCCTGAGGTGGGCAATGGCGGAACACCCCTCAATCCCTACAAAATCAGGCCTCATGCTAGGGTTGGGCGAGTCAAAGCCCGAGGTGGAGAAAATATTTCACGACCTTCTCAATGCCGGGTGTCAGGTCCTGACCCTCGGACAATATCTTCAGCCGTCCACAGGCCAGGTCCCGGTGGAGAGGTATGTGCCTCCGGAAGAGTTCGACAAATGGCGGGACAAGGCCTTGGACATGGGCTTCCGGGCTGTTGCCAGCGGGCCTTTTGTCAGGAGTTCCTACCGGGCGGAGGCCCTGTGCGCCAAGGCGCGTGGGGCGGGCCGGATTACGGCTGACAGAAGTTGGGAGACGGGGAGGTGAACAGGGTTGCAGACGGAGATCGTCCAATTCGCTCGGTAATGCGCATGAGGTGATTGGTTAGATTTTTTGCCTTTATATCGATCTTTCTCAGCCTCTACGGGCTCCTCCATTTCTGTGCCTTTGCGAAGATGCAGAAGGCCTTTGACATGGGCAAGGGAGGCAGTGTGGTCCTCGCCTGTTTTCTCGTGATTATGGCATTCTCGCCTGTGATTGTTCGGCTCGCCGAGAGGGCCGCGCCGGATGCCCTGTTCAGGGCCATTGCCTTTGGCGTATTTGTCTGGATGGTATTTCTGTTCCTGTTTGTGTCCGCAGCCCTGCTGATAGGTCTGTATCGCTTGATCGCCATGGGTGCGGTTAATTTTTTTGATGGAAGCATGGCCAGATGGATACCGTCGGCGAGGGTCGTTTTTTTCATTGCCCTGTGTGCTTCTGTGCTATCAACGGCCTACGGATATGTGCAAGCCCTGACCATCGGGACCGAACATGTCGTGATTCACACGCCCAAGATTCCGAACACTCTGGAAAGATTAAGAATCCTGCAGATTTCGGACATCCGCCCGGGATGGATTGTGGGAGAAAAAAGGCTTGAGAGGATCCTCTCGAAAGTCCAAAAGGCCAAACCCCATCTACTCGTTTGTAGGGTGATTTGGTAGACGCCGAGATGGACAATGCCCCGGGTCTGGCAGAGATGTTTCAGCGTATCCGAGCTCCGCATGGAAAATACGCCATTACGGGCAATCATGAATTCTACGCTGTGCTGGAAAGATTGTAACCGTTCACGGGTGATTTTTGGTCAAATTTGGGATTGTCCGCCTCACGTAACAGCTCAATAACCCGGGGCAGGAGGGTTTTTCTGACGCGACTGCCGGGAGGGCGCCGTCTCTTCTTCGCTCG
>JAGHEC010000399.1 GCA_021159525.1 Deltaproteobacteria bacterium
CCCCATGCCCCTGCGTCCCCTGGAGGAGCGGGGGAATTTCAAGGAAATCGCACTTGGATTCAATGAGCAAGCGGCCCGCCAGGAAGCGGAACGCTGTCTCAAGTGCGGGATCTGCTCTGAATGCTTTCAGTGCGTCAAGTCATGTCTGGCCGGGGCCATCATCCACGACCAGCAGCCGGTGGAGCGGGAGATCCGCGTGGGGTCCGTGATCCTCTGTCCGGGCGCGGATGTGTTTGACACAGCCCCCTTTGAGGACCTGTACCACCACCAGAGCCATCCCAATGTGATCACCAGCCTGGAATTTGAACGGATCCTGAGCGCCTCCGGGCCGACGTTCGGTCATCTCACGCGCCTGTCGGACGGAAAGGAACCGGAAAAGATCGCCTGGCTCCAGTGTGTGGGCTCCCGGGACAGCCATCGCTGCGGCAATGGGTACTGCTCGGCCATGTGCTGCATGTACGCCATCAAGGAGGCGGTGATAGCCAAGGACCACAGCCACAAGCCTCTGGACGCGGCCGTCTTTTACATGGACATGCGGACCTACGGAAAGGACTACGAGGCCTACTACAACCGGGCCAAACATGAGCATGGGGTCCGGTTTGTGCGATCAAGGGTCCACACCATCGAGCCGGTCCCGGGCAGCGACGACCTGCAGATCTCCTATTCGGATGAGGCGGGCGTCATCCATCACGAGATCTTTGACATGGTTGTCCTTTCGGTGGGGTTTCAGGTGGGTCAGGAAAATATCCGGCTGGGCCAACGTCTGGGCCTGGAAATGGATGCGTATCACTTTGCATCCACCCACCCCTTTACGCCCGTAAGCACGTCCAGGAAGGGTGTTTATGTGTGCGGCATCTTTCAGGGGCCAAAGGACATCCCCGGTTCGGTGACCGAGGCCGGCGCGGCCGCGTGCGCGGCCGCCTCTACCCTGTCTGAGGCACGGAACCGGGACACCCGGACCTTCGAGATCCCCCCTGAAATGGATGTGGCAGACGAAACCCCGCGCATCGGGGTCTTTGTGTGCAACTGCGGCATCAATATCGGCGGGGTGGTGGATGTGCCTGCCGTCACCGAGTATGCCTCCCGTCTCCCCTTTGTAACCATTGCCGACCAGAACCTCTTTACCTGCTCCCAGGATACCCAGGACAAGATCCGGGAGGTCATCAAGGAAAACCATCTCAACCGGATCGTGGTGGCCTCCTGCACCCCCCGAACCCACGAATCCCTGTTCCAGGAGACGCTCCAGGCCTGCGGGCTCAACAAGTATCTCTTTGAAATGGCCAATATCCGGGACCAGGATTCCTGGGTCCACGCAGACGATCCCGAGGGCGCCACGGAAAAGGCCAAGGACCTGGTCCGCATGGCCGTGGCCCGCGCTGCGCTCCTAAAGCCCCTTTATGAACGGAGCATACCGGTCAACAAGCGGGCCCTGGTCATCGGCGGGGGCGTGGCCGGCATGAATGCAGCCCTGGGTCTGGCGGATCAGGGCTTCGATGTGGTGATCGTGGAAAAGGCCGACCAGTTGGGAGGACTCTCCAGGGAATTGACCACCACGATCGAGGGGGCGGACATCCAGCGCTACCTCATGGAACTGATCGAGAGGGTAACCCGACATGACCGGATTCAGGTCCTGACCGAGTCCCTCATCGTGGGATTTAGCGGTTTCAAGGGCAATTTCACCACCGAGATCCTGGTGGGTCCAGGCATGTATGAACGCAAGATCGACCACGGCGTGGTCATCCTGGCCACCGGGGCCAAGGAATATACGCCAAAGGAATATCTGTACGGCGAGGATCACAGGGTCATGACCCAGATCGCCCTGGGAAAGCGGCTTGAACTCAAAGGGGCCTCTGATCTCAACCGGGTGGTCATGATCCAGTGCGTTGGATCCCGCAATGAAGAACACCCCAACTGCTCCCGCGTCTGCTGCCAAACCGCCGTGAAAAACGCCCTCCACATCAAGGAACTGAACCCGGACGCCGATGTCTGTATCCTCTACCGCGACATGAGGATGTACGGCCTTCTCGAGGACTACTACACAGAGGCACGGCGTCAGGGCGTTATCTTTTGTCGCTATTCACGGGACGATCCGCCCCGCGTAGAGGCACGCGATGAGGGGATCCGGGTCACCTTTATGGATCACGTGCTCCAGCGCGAAATCCGGGTCTGCGCAGACCGGCTGATCTTAAGCGCAGGCATGGTGGCCGAGGATACCGAAGAGCTGGCCTCCATCCTCAAGCTCCCGAGAAACGACGACGGCTATTTCATTGAGGCGCACGTGAAACTGCGGCCTGTGGACCTGGCCAACGAAGGGATCTTTTTGTGCGGGACCGCGCATGGGCCCAAACTCATATCCGAGGCCGTGTCCCAGGCCCTGGCCGCGGCATCCAGGGCCGCCACCTTCCTTTCCCGGGACGAGATCCGTCTCTCTGCAGTCACCGCGCATGTGGATCCACAGCGATGCGCTGCATGCCTCATCTGCGTCAGGGCCTGTCCCTACGGGGTCCCCCGGATCAATGCGGACGGGGTCAGCGAGATAGACGAGGCGCTGTGTCACGGGTGCGGCATCTGTGCAGCCGAATGCCCGGCCAAGGCCATTGAACTGAGCTGGTATGAAGACGACCAGATCATGAGCAAGGTGGATGCCCTGCTCCAGGGGGCCATATGAGTCGAGGGAGTTATTCGGGTTGATTGGCTTTATTAGCTGACAGCTCCTAACAGATAAACCATGCAGACAGGAAGGAGCCTTGACAATGGCGAAATTTCATCCGGTTATTATCGCCTTCTGTTGCAATTTTTGAGGATATACAGCCGCGGACCTGGCAGGTTCGATGCGTCTTAAGTATCCGGACACCATCCGGATCATTCGGGTGCCCTGCACCGGGAAGGTGGATGTCCTCCACATCCTGCACGCCTTTGAAAAGGGCGCCGACGGGGTCTATGTGGTGGGCTGTCTCGAAGGGGAGTGCCGGTTTGAAAACGGCAACCTGAGGGCCCGCCGGCGGGTGGAACAGGCAAAGACCATCCTGGATGCCATTGGCATCGGGGGTGAGCGCGTAAAGATGTTCAACCTCTCTTCAGGCGAAGGGACCCGATTTGCAGAATACGCAAGGGAGATGACGGAAAAGATACAGGAGCTCGGACCCAACCCGATCAAGTCAGCCAAACAGCGACAGGCAGCGTAGGGGGAAGGAGGAATAATTCGATGATTGTTGCGGAGAAAAAGCCCATTGAGGAAGTCATCGAGATGGTGAAGGACTATCATAAAATACTCATTGCCGGATGCAATGAGTGCGTGACAGTGTGCGAGGCCGGGGGCAAGAAGGAGGTGGGCATCCTGGCCTCGGCCCTGCGCATGTACTTCACAAACCAGGGAAAACAGGTTCAAATCGACGAGGTCACTCTGGAAAGGCAGTGTGACCGCGAGTACCTGGAGGAGCTTCGAAACACCATCGATCAGTATGATGCCGTCCTTTCCCTGGCCTGCGGCGTGGGTGTCCAGTTCCTGGCCGAGACCTATTTCAGCACCCCGGTCTATCCGGGCGTCAACACCTTGTTCATGGGGGCAACCGAGGAGCGGGGGGTCTGGAGTGAGCGGTGTCAGGGGTGCGGCCAGTGCATCCTCGGACAGACCGCGGGCATCTGCCCCATATCCCGGTGCGCCAAACGCCTCCTGAACGGCCCCTGCGGCGGATCCACCAAAGGGAAATGTGAGATCAGCAAGGACCTGGACTGTGCCTGGCAACTCATTATCGATCGTCTGAAGGAGCTGGGCCGGCTGGCAGACTATGAACAGCTCGCGCCGATCAAGGACTGGTCAAGGGAACGGGCAGGCGGGCCCCGAAGGGTCGTGAGGGAGGACGTAAGACAATGAGCGCAAAGACACCGAGCAGGCTTGAAAAGATACTCGATTCCGGTCAACTGGCCGTTACCTCGGAGTGCGGCCCCCCGCGCGGGAGCGACATCGGGGTCATCACCAAAAAGGCGGAAATGATCCGGGATTATGTGGATGCCATTAATATCACCGACAACCAGACCAGCGTGACCCGGCTTTGCAGCCTGGCCGCCTGCATCCATCTCAAGCAGATGGGGCTGGAGCCGACCCTCCAGATGGTGGTGCGGGACCGCAACCGGATCGCCCTTCAGAGCGACATCCTGGGCGCCGCAGCCTTTGACATCCATAATATCCTGTGTCTGTCCGGGGACCACCAGAAATTCGGGGACTGCCCCCAGGGACAGAATGTTTTTGACATCGACTCCATGCAGTTGATCCAGGCCGTGAGATACATGCGGGACGAGGGGAAGTTCCTGGGCGGAGATGACATCCAGCGGCCCCCCAGGATGTTTGTGGGCGCTGCGGCCAACCCATTCGCCGACCCGTTTGAGATCCGGGTTCCCCGCCTGGCCAAAAAGATCGCGGCCGGGGCCGAGTTCATCCAGACCCAGTGCATCTACAATGTTGACAAATTCGAACAATGGATGAAGCTGGCCCGGGACCGCGGGCTCCATGAAAAGGTTCACATCCTGGCCGGGGTCACCCCTTTCAAGTCTGCCGGAATGGCCAAGTATATGAAGAACCGCGTTCCGGGCATGGATGTGCCGGATGAGGTGGTCAAGCGGATGGCAGGGGCGCCCAAGGAAAAACAGCCGGATGAGGGAATCGCCATCTGCGTGGAGACCATAAAGCGCCTCAAGGAATGCGAGGGAGTCCGGGGATTTCACATCATGGCCATCGAATGGGAAGAAAAGGTCCCGGAGATCGTGGAGCAGGCCGGGCTGTATCCGAGGCCGACGATGGCTGAGTGAGAAATTAAAGGATCCCTGAGACCCGGCATCCGGAATCGGCGAATGGATGGAAATTTGTCTGTATCACCTCAATAATTAGGGGGATAACTGCGAACCTGGTGCCGGGGCAGAAGAATTTTTCTTCCGCTCCGGGCCTCCGGGCTGGTCTCTTGAGTGACTTATCTGCGGGGGACACCCGCCTGCCAAG
>JAGHEC010000258.1 GCA_021159525.1 Deltaproteobacteria bacterium
GTTGGCAGGCGGGTGTCCCCCGCAGATAAGTCACTCAAGAGACCAGCCCGGAGGCCCGGAGCGGAAGAAAAATTCTTCTGCCCCGGCACTAGGTTCGCAGTTATCCCCCTAATTATTGAGGTGATACGCGGTCTCAAAAATAGACGATTTCTCACGGATCAAAGGATGCTTTTGGCCTCTTTGATGATCCCGGCACTGTCAAGTCCGTATTTCGACCTCAGGAGATCCTGGGGTCCATGCTCCACGAATTTGTCAGGAAGACCGATTCTCCTCACGCGCACATCGCTTAATCCGGTGTCATTGAAAAGCTCCAGCAAGGCCCCGCCAAAGCCTCCCTGCCGGACGTTCTCCTCCACTGTCAGGACACGGCGTGAGGAGGCGGCCATATCTGCCAAGGCGTTATCAAGGGGTTTGACAAATCGGCAGTTCACCACGCCCACGGAGACCCCTTCCTTTTCCAGGACGGCAGCCGCTTCAAGGGACGGGGTGACCATGCTCCCCAGGGCAAAGATCTGCAAGTCCTCTCCTTCCTTGAGGACCTCTGCTTTGCCCATAGGAAGCAGCTGGCAGTCACGGTCTATGGCCGCGCCGACCCCTTTCCCCCGGGGGTATCGGATGGCCACAGGTCCAGGATGTTGCAAGGCCGTGTAGAGCATGTGCCGCAGCTCGTTTTCGTCCTTGGGGGCCATAAAGGTGATGTTGGGTAGGCTGCGCAGATAGGTGATGTCAAAGTGGCCGTGATGGGTCGGCCCGTCCTCGCCCACAAGGCCGCCCCTGTCTATGGCAAACACCACGGGCAGGCAGGGAAGACAGACATCGTGGATGATCTGGTCATAGGCCCTTTGAAGAAAGGTGGAATAGATGGCCTCCACGGGTCTGAACCCTTCCGTGGCCAGCCCTGCTGCAAAGGTCACGGCATGCTGCTCTGCAATGCCCACATCCAGAAACCGGGTCGGAAAGGCCCTGGAAAAGGCAGACAGGCCGGTTCCTTCAGGCATGGCCGCGGTGATCGCAAAAATCCGGTCGTCTTTCCGGGCCAGATCCACCATAGTGCTTCCAAAAATGGAGGTGTAGGAAGGCGGCCCTTTGGGTTTGTCCACGGGAGGCGAACCGGTCGGGATTTCGAACGATCCCACCCCGTGGAAATAGGCAGGGTCCTTTTCTGCAAAGTCATACCCCTTGCCCTTCACGGTCAGGGTATGGATCAAGACCGGCCCCTTAAGATGGGCGGCGTTGGTGAAGGCCTCGATGAGCCGGTCCAGCCGGTGGCCCCGGATCGGTCCGATATATGTGAATTTAAAGGCCTCGAACATCATGCCCGGCGTAAAAAAGGTGATGAACGAATCTTCGCTCTTGCGCACAAAACTCAGGATATTGTCGCCCACACCCGGGAGGGACCTGATGAAGTTTTCCAGATCCTTCCTCAGATTCACAAAACGTTTTCCGGCCATCTTCCGGCTGATAAACGAGGAAAAGGCCCCCACATTGGGGGCGATGGACATGGCATTGTCGTTCAGGACCACGATCACGTCCTTCTCGGTCTCCCCGGCCTGGTTCAGGCCTTCAAAGGCCATGCCCGCTGTCATCGACCCGTCTCCGATGACCGCAATCACCTTGCTCTTTTCACCCTTGAGCTCCTTGGCGGTCGCAATCCCGAGGCCCGCGGAAATGGAGGTACTGCTGTGCCCCGTGTCAAATGTATCGTAAGGGCTTTCGGACCGTTTGGGGAATCCGCTGATTCCGCCATAGGTTCTCAGGGTGTGAAACCGGTCCCTTCGCCCGGTAATCAACTTGTGCGCATAGGCCTGGTGTCCCACATCCCAGATGATCTTGTCCGTAGGGGCATCAAAAACATAATGAAGGGCAATGGCCAACTCCACGGCCCCCAGGCTGGGGGCCAGGTGACCGCCGGTCTTGGAGGTAGTCTCGATGATCTGTTTGCGGATCTCTTCTGCCAGCTTTTGAAGTTCGGTAAGGGAAAGATTTTTCAGATCCGCGGGGCTGTCGATGGCATCAAGCACCTTCTCTGTGTTGTTGGATTGGGTCATTTCTTTCTCTTGATGATATACTGGGCTATGGAACGTAGGGGCTCGGCCCTGACATCGAATGCACGCAGTTCCTCAATGGCGCCCTGAACCAGCTCCTCCTCGATCCTCCTGGATTCATCCAGCCCGAGCACCGCAGGATAAGTCATCTTGCCCTTTTTTTCATCGGCCCCGGCCTGTTTTCCCATGGTCTCGCTGTCGCCCTCAATATCCAAGATATCGTCCGAAATCTGAAAGGCCAACCCGATCTTCTCCCCGTAGGATAAAATGGACCGGCGCCGGGCCTCGCCGGCCCCGGCCAGAATCGCACCCGAGGCCACGGATGCCGCAATCATGGCGCCGGTCTTGTGGGTATGCATGAATCTGACCACCTTCTGGTCGGCCGATTTGCCTTCCCACTGGATGTCAACGGCCTGTCCGCCCACCATTCCCTGATGACCGGCCGCCCGGGCAATGAGCCGGATGGCCTGGACCAGGGTCCGGGGAGGAACCCGCTCCATTATTTCCGGAGACGTCATTAGGCTGAACGCCTCGGTCAGGAGCCCGTCCCCTGCCAGCAGGGCGATGGGATCGCCAAAGACCTTGTGATTCGTCGGCTTGCCCCGTCTCAGATCGTCATCATCCATCACAGGCAAATCGTCATGGATCAGGGAATAGGTATGGATGAGTTCGAGAGCACAGGCCACCGGCAGGACATCGGTTCCGTTCCCGCCCACCGCCTCCGCACCGGCCATACAGAGAATCGGCCGCAGCCGCTTCCCGCCTGCAAACAGGCTGTAACGCATGGCCCTAATTAAATCAGAGGTCAGCCCGTTGGATTCGGGGAGACAGGCCTCAAGACCGGCATCCACCAGGAGTCTCTTTTCATTGAGATATGCCTTGAGATCAAACACCGCACCAGGGCTCATAATGTATCTCCGTTTGTCTCAAAGGGCGTTTCACTCAGCTTTCCACCGGCTTCCTTGATGAGGAGCGTGACCTTTTTTTCTGCCGCCTCAAGTTCCCGGGAGCAGAATTTAGCCAGGGCCATCCCTTCCTCAAAGGCCTTCAGGGAATCATCCAGGGAAAGCTCGCCGGTCTCCAGACCCTGCACAATCGCCTCCAGTCGTTCCATTGCTTCTTCAAATTTTTTTTCGGCCATCATCCCTCGGGCGGCATATCGGGTTCAGGGGTCAATGCATATCAAAAGTGTATTATGACATTCGACTTCTGTCAATTCACAATGGATCCATGCTTCCTGTTCTCTCCTGTTCAAAAGACCGCCTTGCATTACCCCTCTTTCCGGTCCAGGACCACCAGGGCGTCAACAGCCACAGGCCGGCTTCCTCGAATAATGACCGGGTTGATGTCGATCTCCTTGACCGCATCATTTTCAAGCCCGATCTGTCCCACCTTGATGAGCATGTCCGAAAACATGTCCAAGTCAGCCGCCTCCATGCCGCGCACCGCCTCCAGGATCTTGTGTCCCTTGATATCCTTCATCATCTCCAGGGAGTCCCGCTTTTCCAGGGGGGCCACGCGAAAGGAGATATCCTTGAGGATCTCCGTGAATATGCCCCCCAGCCCGAACATGACGCACGGACCGAACTGGGGATCCCGGGTCAGCCCGATCACGAGTTCCCGCTGACCCTTCACCATCTCCTGTACCAAGATCTCAGGCCCCCGGCCCATTTGGCCCATGATCTCTTCAAGGGCAGATACGGCCTCGGCCTCGTTTCGGATGTCCACCTTGATGAGCCCTTTCTCAGTCTTGTGGGCGATCTCAGGGGAACACCCTTTCAAAACCAGCGGGTAACCGATCTGTCCGGCCGCAGCCTTGAGCCCGTTTAGATCATTCACCAGCGCCTCCCGGGTCACGGGGATCCCGTAGGCAGACAAAACCTGTTTGGATTCGTATTCCGAGAGCATGTTCCGGCCTTGTGCCAATGCCTTTTCTATGATTTCCATTCGCTTCTCCTTACGCACCACAATAAACGCCCGTTCATCCATACATAACGCCGATCTCACGGACCCCTATGCCTGAATTGTTCAATCTCGATTTAGACATTTGTTCCCTGACGATCCTTCCCCACTGCGGCACATCACGCACACGTGTCATTAAAAAGCCATGCCTTTCATATATCGACCGGGCCTGATCCAGCCCTTCAAAAATCCAGAGGCAGATCTGTTTGTACCCTGCCTTTTTGCTCAAATCAATGGCTTTTCGTAACCGTTCACGGGTGATTTTTGGTCAGATTTGGGATTGTCTGCCTTACGTAACAGCTCAATGAACAGGGGCAGATTGAGCTGATACAACGGGTCTAAATTACTGCGTTCTGCCGACAGCCACCCTTCCCTGCCAGTAATCCCGTAGGAAACGCATGGCCTCCACGCTTTCCACCGGGTCGTCAAAGACCGGGAAAATATTAAGCTCCTTGAATTCCTCGATATGGCGGCGTTCCGAGAAAAAGCTCAACGTTATAGGTTTATTATATTCCAGAGAAAGTTTTTTTGCAAAGCTCAGCATCTGTTCGGGAGAGCCGATACCGCCCCCAAAAATCTTCGCCATCTGAGGCTCATACATGAAGGACAGAACCAGTCCGTCGATCTCCTTCAGGGCCAGACACTGTTCCATGGCAAAGGCCAGGGCCTTGACGTTATGGACATCCCCGAAGTCCATGGGGTTGGACATGCGGATCACCGCGGCCCTGCGAAACCCCTCGATTTGTCGGATCAGTTCCTGGGGCAGGGGCGGGCACGCAAAACCATATCGCTCGCAGGCATCCCCCAAGATGACCGCAAAGCCACCGGACATGGATATGACCGCAAGCCGTTCCCCCTGGAGCGGTGGGAGCTGGAGGGCCTTGGCCGCGACCGTCATCTGCTGGAGCTTTTCCACCCGCACCATGCCAGCCTGTTTCAGCGCCCCTTTCACCACCGCATCATTGTTGGAAAGGGCGGCGGTATGCGAGTAGGCAATGGACGATGCCGTACTGCTGACATTGGACTTCAACACCACCATCGGCTTTTGCGATGCCCTGGCCAGCCGCATGAGTTGTTTGCCTTCCTGGATGCTCTCCAGGTACAGGTGGATTTGTTCGGTCTCCTCGTCTTCAAGGAGATATCGCACAAAATCAATCTCGTCCAGGTCCAGCTTGTTCCCCACACTGATGATCTTGGAAAACCCCACGTGGGCCTCTGAAAAGCAATAAGCGCATTGGGTGGTGACTCCCCCGCTTTGAACGATCACGCCCACGGGACCTTTTTTAAAGCTCGCGGGTTCCAGGGGATTGAACGGAGTAGCCAGACCCGAGCCGGGGCATATGACCCCGATGCAGTTGGGACCGATAAAGCGGATTTTGTAGCGCCTGGCCACAGCGAGCATCTCTTTTTCCGCAGGATTGCCGGCATCCGTGAGCTCCCTGAAGCCTCCGGTGGAGATGACCGCCCGCCGTATCCCTTTTCGGCCGCAGATGTCGAGCGTCTGGCCCACAAACCGGGCCGGCACCAAAATTACGGCCAGGTCGATGGCCTGAGGCAAGGACTCGGGGTCAACGACAATAGGTATCCCCCGGATAGTCCCCGGCTCACGGCCCACCGGATAGATGTCACCCTGGTAGCCGAAGGCCAGGGACTGAATTACAATATTCTTTGCCAGGTTTCCGGGGTGATCCGCCACGCCAAACACGGCCATGCTGGAAGGATAGAAAAATCGTTTCATATGGAATTCCCCATAAGATTGGAAATCTGTTCCGCGGTTTGCACCACCTGCCGGATCACTCCCTCCCGCTCGTCCAGTTCAAGGCTGAAGATGGTGGCCGCAACCCCGACGCAGCCGGTCAATTGGTTTCGACAGTCATAGATCGGGGCGGCAATCCGCCTGACCCCCTTGCGCAGCTCCTGGTCCTCAAGGGCGTATCCCGTTTCCATGACCTGTCCCAGTTCCTTTTCCAGCCGGTCCATGCAGGTAATGGTGTGCTCGGTGACCGCAGGAAGACCGATGGCGTTCAGGACCTTGCTCCGCTTCTCCGGCGTCATGTGGGCCAGATAGATCTTGCCTACAGCCACCGCATGAAGATACGGATAGGCGCTCCCGATGCGTGTGTATAGTCGGATCCCCTCGGTCCCCTCGACCTGCTCGATGAGGACGAGCTGATCCCGGTCCAGGGTGGAAAGCTCCACTGTCTTGTGTGTTCTTTGGGCTAATTGCTCCATGCACGGCCTGGCCACCGAGCGGAGGCGGATCTTGTCCTGAAGACGGTTCCCGAGGTAAAGGAGCCTCATTCCAAGGCGGTACGCGCCCCGCTTCCCGACCCTGTCCACAATGCCCCGATCACACAGGCTATTTAAGATACGAATGAGCGACTGCCTCGGTATGGACAGCCGCGAAACCATCTCGGAAAGGGAGATATCCCCTTCGCACACGGCCAACAAGTCAATGATGTCCAAGGCCCGGTCCACAGCCGGGGCATGAGCTGAACCTTTTTGATTCATGACTGTATACCATATATGGTAATAGAAAGTCTATATGTGATATTAAACCGGTCCTTATTTTTCTTGAACGTATCAGGGAGATCTCAAGCCCCCGTGAACGGTTACCGATTTTTCTTCTGCTCCGGACCTCCCGGCAGTCGCCTCAAAAAACCCGTCTGCCCCTATTTATTGAGCTATTACTCCTGAAATCATGCCAAGTCAGCAGACCAGGTCGGGACCGATCCTGGATATGGACCTTCAGGAGAAGATCTCCCCTGCCGGTCCCCGGCATTTCCCTCCCCATGCCCTCAAGTCGCAAAATGGTCCCTTCCCTGACACCGGGGGGCACGGTCACGCGAAGCAGCCTTTTCTGAAAGGCCCAGGGCATGTTGATCAGTTTGCGGGCCCCCCCGGAGGCCTCTTCAGAGGTAATCACGATTTCGCCGTAGAGGTTGGGGTCACCCGATAACCCGGTGGCATGAATGGCCTGGAGATGAGGGGTCTTCTTCCTGGCGGTCCTGCTTCTGACCGCGCGGGTGATGCCTGTTTCCGGGACCCTAATGAAGAGCTTCAGACAGAGAATGCCAAAGACAAACCCGCCGATGTGGGCCCACCAGGCGACTCCCCCTTCCCGGACCGGGGCCCCGGCGGCGCTGACAAGCTGAAAGAAAAACCAGAGGCCGAGGAAAAAAAACGCGGGAAGTTCCACAAAAAAGGGAAAGATCAATATGGGGATCATGGTCAAAATCCTGGCCCCAGGATATAGGATGAAATACGCCCCCATGACCCCGGCGATGGCGCCGCTCGCTCCCACCGTGGGAACCTGGGAGTGCCAGTTGACAACAAGATGAGAGAGTCCGGAGACCCACCCGCACAAGAGATAGAAAAACACGTATCGTACGGGGCCGAGCCGGTCCTCGACATTGTCGCCGAAGATATGGAGGGACCACATATTGAACAGGATGTGCCAGATGTCTCCATGAACAAACATGAAGGACAGGAACGAAAAGAGCTGCTGGCCCGGGGTGAAATAGTGGGCCAGGAAGGGATCAGAGTACCGCGCAGGGACCAGGCCGTAGAGGAAGACAAAGTGATCGATCTTGGCCCCCTGAGCGAGCTGGATGAAATACACCCCTACATTAACCGCAATAATCAGATGGTTGACGACCGGGTAGTTTCTGGATTCAACCGTATCGCGGATGGGAATCATGGCATGACGGGAATTGCAACTGCCGTTGGCTCAATTGCGCCGGAAAAGGCAAATGGATCTAAAGTTCTGAAGCCCGGTTTGAGCAACGCGTCGGTTCGATTGGAATGGTCGTGAAGCATTTCAGGCATTTCCTGGGGATCGGCTCGCCCGGCCGCGCTTCCTCTTTCCGCAGCAGCCCAAAAAAATAAACTTTCATTCCATCAGACTACTAATACGTGTCATGTTTTGCGCCCGTCTCCCACCCTGGGTGCGGCTTGCGGTCGGTCCCGGCACAATTGCACAACATAGATGCCCAGGGCCCGGACATCCTTCCGCGCGCTCCTCCGGCCGGCCGGGAAAATGCCCTATTTCCACATGTCGCAGGCTAACCAACCAATACGACCGATATGTCTCCGGCAGAGTGGATCACTTTTTGTGATACGCTTCCCAGCAAGAATTCCTTGATGGCCGACAGGCCCCTTCTCCCGATAACAATCACGTCGTATCCGGTGGCGGCTTCATCAATGATGTCTCTGGCCACCCCCTTTTGCTGAGGCGCCACCTTGGCCGAAATATTGTCTTCGGAAAATCCGGCCTTCAAAAGAAGATCCTTGGCCTTTTTCACGGCCTCGTTGACCAGCTCCGTCTTCTTGTCCTGCATGGAGCAGAAAACCTCTCTCTGCGAAAGAAAATAGGTTGTCAATTCGGGGCTGAAGATCTCACAGGCCGCGGCCGTGTCCGGGATCACGCTGAAAAGGGTGATCTTGTGATCGATGGTGAACGCCTTCGTTATGAATTCCACGCCCCGCATGGCATTTTCGGAATCATCAAAGGCTACCAGTATCTTTTTTCCCATGAGCGGCACCTCCTTGTATCACCTCAATAATTAGGGGGATAACTGCGAACCTAGTGCCGGGGCAGAAGAATTTTTCTTCCGCTCCGGGCCTCCGGGCTGGTCTCTTGAGTGACTTATCTGCGGGGGACACCCGCCTGCCA
>JAGHEC010000315.1 GCA_021159525.1 Deltaproteobacteria bacterium
AAGGCAATGGCGGGCAGGCTTGCCCCTTTGGCATTCCCGCATTCGTCGAGCTGCGGCTTCCCCCACTGATAAGTCACAAAGAGACGGCGCCCTCCCGGCAGTCGCGTCAGAAAAACCCTCCTGCCCCGGGTTATTGAGCTGTTACACCTCACATCCTTTTGACATGGTGTGCTGAACAAGTCCTTACTAATAGGTAAGGATGCCATTGTTCTGAATTTATGTCAATCAGAAAACCTGATATTCCAACACTCCGATATGAGGATTGAAAAAAAGTGAATTTTCAAAAAGATTGCCTATTCCTGATTTTCATATCCTTTTTCAAAATGTAACGACAAGTGGTCTAAGGGCGCACAGGAAGCACGGTAGTCCACGATCATACACAGACATGGGGGGGATGCAACTCGGTGGAAACCCCTCCAAGGCCGGCAAATTTGCGCTCTAACTACTTGATATCTTTGCAGAGAGAGGCACGCCCAACTTGACATCTCGCTATGACCAGCCGGGACCAACTGCAGGAAACGCTTTGTAACCGCCTCTTCTGGCACACCGCCGAGCGGGATGATGCCAAGGTTGCAGACTATCTTTTCCATCGCCACGAAATGGACATAGTCTATGCCATGGATGAAGCCGCCTTGTTTGATCCCTTCTTCAATTATCTGACCTCGATAAAACAACCAAACCCTACAAGGAGACAGACCAAACGGTTCAAGAAAGCCCTCGAACCTGTCTCCTTGTGGGCAATGCGGCCGAAAAATCCTGCTTTCCTATATAGTTGAGGTAATACGCCGAAACTTTTTTTAAAAAGCGGCATTTTTTTCTTGACACAACTTCAGCAATTCTGCAACATATTGTCGACTGAGCACTCAGTTGGTTTTTGATCCACCAAGGCTAACTAATGTCCAAGAAAGAATCCATTATCCGCGCTGCCGCCATCCTCTTCGCCAGGAGGGGATTTGAGAATACCCGCATGTCGGAGATCTCCCGGCTCACGGGGGCGGCCGAGGGCACCATTTTTTACCATTTCAAGAACAAGGAAGATCTCTTTCTGGCTGTTCTGCAGCAGTTCAGACAGGATATAATGACCGAGTTTCGCCGTTACCTGAACGAAATGCAGTTTCAAAACGGCATGAAAATGCTGGAAGGATGCCTCTCTTTTTATTTGTCGCTGACAGATGACATGGAAGATCGCTTTCTCCTGCTCCACCGGCACGATGCCTATGAGCTGGCCCGGGTCAACGAGGCCTGCAAGGGCCACCTGGAGGCGGTCTATAACGGTCTTACCGACATCTTTGAGAAGGCACTTGTGAAAGGGCAGAAAGACGGCTCCCTGGCGCCCATGGACCCCAGGAAGACAGCCCTGATCATATTTTCCATGGTGGACGGTCTGGCCAGGTTGAATACCTATGAGTTGTATAATGCGGGATCGCTGTATCAGGAGTTGATAGCGGCGTGCCGCAGAATGGTCGGCAATCAACAGCCTTTGGGAACAGGTGACGAGAATGATAACTAAAATTTTGCCATTTCTTTCCTGGTTTAAGGGCTACAACATGAACAGTGTCAGGGCCGACGCCATCTCCGGGCTGACCGTGGCCCTGGTCCTCATCCCCCAATCCATGGCCTATGCGCAATTAGCCGGGCTCCCGGCCTATTACGGTCTTTATGCCTCATTCCTTCCCCCCATGGTGGCAGCCCTGTTCGGGTCCAGCAGACAGCTGGCCACCGGTCCGGTGGCTGTGGTGTCTCTCATGACCGCTGCCTCTCTGGAGCCCCTGGCCACAGCAGGAAGCGAAGGGTATATCGCGTATGCCATTATGCTGGCCTTGATGGTGGGGGTTTTTCAATTGGCCCTTGGTATTCTGAGGCTGGGCCTGGTGGTCAACTTTTTGTCTCACCCGGTCGTCAACGGCTTTACCAATGCGGCCGCGATCATCATCGCCTCTTCCCAGCTCTCCAAAATGTTCGGGGTCTATGTGGACAAGGGTGAACACCATTACGAAACCATCATCCGGGTTGTTGAGGCGGCTTTCCACTACACGCACTGGCCCACTTTTCTGATGGGGGCCTCTGCCTTTGCGATTATGTACGGTCTCAAATGGCTGTGGCCCAGGAGCCCCAATGTCCTGGTTGCGGTGGCACTCACCTCTCTCATCTCATGGGCCGCAGGCTATCAGCACAACACAACCGCTCCGATTGAAGCCATTGTCTCGCCGGAGGCAAAACAATGGATTGCATCTTTCAATGAGATTACGGCCAGGATCCCCGAGTTGGCAAATGAACGGGCAGCCGCGCATGAGGCCATGGGGGCGTCCAGAAAGAAAGGCGACATCCACGCCATGCTCAAGGCGGAACACTCAGCCACGGAGCTGTCCTATCAGATCGAATGTCTAAAGGAGGAGGCCCACACCTATCGCGAGCGTATCCGCCTTCTGATGCTGAGGGCCGTCCCCCAACCGGACGGGTCGGTCAGTTTCTATCCCGAGGGCTCTCTTCCTGCGGGGGCCCGAGACGATGGCCGCATTTGGCGCATCAAGGTAGGAAACAGGCCGATTTCCCGAAATAAGCTGATCCTTATGGGGGGCGGAGCGGTAGTGGGAGAGATTCCCCGGGGGCTTCCTTCGTTCAGTGTCCCGAAGATCAACGGGAACACCATATTACACCTGTTTCCCTATGCAGCCATCATCTCTCTCCTCGGATTTATGGAGGCCATTTCAATTGCCAAGGCCATGGCGGCCAAGACAGGGCAACGGCTCGATCCTAATCAGGAACTCATTGGCCAGGGATTGGCCAACATCTGCGGGGCCATCGGGAAGAGTTATCCCACGTCCGGGTCCTTTTCCCGGTCTGCCGTCAACCTTCAGGCCGGGGCTGTTTCAGGCCTTTCCAGCGTCTTTACCAGCATGGCCGTGGTCATTGTTCTCCTCTTCTTCACCCCGCTCCTCTACTATCTTCCCCAGTCAGTCCTTGCAGCGGTCATTATGATGGCGGTCATCGGCCTCATCAATGTCTCGGGGTTCGTCCATGCCTGGAAGGCCCAGTGGTATGACGGCGCTATCTCCATCATCACATTTGTGTGCACTCTCTTGTTTGCTCCCCACCTGGACAAGGGCATTATGATCGGCGTGGTCCTCTCCCTGGCCGTTTTCCTCTATAAGAACATGCGACCCAAGGTCGTGTCCCTTTCACGACACGAGGATGAGGCCCTCCGCTGCGCCGTCACCCATGGACTGAATGAGTGTCCCTACATCTCCATTGTGCGCTTCGACGGGCCCCTCTTCTTTGCCAATGCCTCGTATCTCGAGGATAAGATAACGGAGCTTATGCGCAAAAAACAAGATCTGAAGCACCTCATAATTGTGGCCAACGGGATCAACGACATCGATGCGTCAGGCGAAGAAACCCTCTCCCTGCTGGTAGACAGGGTTAGGTCCGCAGGGGTCGACATCTCGTTGAGCGGTGTAAACGAGTCGGTCATGAGCGTCCTGGATCGCACCTATTTTACGGCCAAGATAGGAAAAAACCATATCTATCCCACAATGGAAAAGGCCATTGCATCGATTCACGAAGACGCGCATGCATCCGCATCTGAGACGGCCTGCCCCCTTCTCCCCGCATACCGTCCTGCATGAGATGCCGGTCGGGGACAGGAGGGATATGGCGCGAATCCACAATTATAAATGCTATCTGAAGATATTTGCAATTTAGGAATTATCAGCAACGATGGGTGCCTCACCCGCTAATTCCTCAATTCGCAATTTCTGTAACCGTTCACGGGGTCTTGAGATCTGCCTGATACACTGATATGAGAAAATCGCATCAGCTCAATAATCAGGAGGAGAACAGCGAACGCACCACCAGGGCAGGAAGATTTTTCTGTATCACCTCAATAATTAGGGGGATAACTGCGAACCTAGTGCCGGGGCAGAAGAATTTTTCTTCCGCTCCAGGCCTCCGGGCCGGTCTCTTGAGTGACTTATCTGCGGGGGACACCCGCCTGCCAAGGCCAATTGAGCGTTCTTGCCAAGACTTTCGTCCCGTGGATCTGCGATGGCAGAAGGAAGTAACATGGCTAACAAGGCAATGGCGGGCAGGCTTGCCCCCTTTGGCATTCTCGCATTCGTCGAGCTGCGGCTTCCCCCACTGATAAGTCACAAAGAGACGGCGCCCTCCCGGCAGTCGCGTCAGAAAAACCCTTCTGCCCCCATTTATTGAGCTGTTAGAGGAGGGCATTAAAATGTTCAATCAAGGAAAATAATGGAAAAAATGGGATTTTTTAGGAGTTCTCATTATTTTGTGATTTTTCTTGCATAACGAAAAAAGGTGTGTTATGGAGGCCTCATAAATCGGGGAGGATAAAGGGCTCTCCGGAACCCGGAGACCATTCAATTCCCGTATTTGGTGGGCAAGGCCGCTCGATTGGAGGCAATCTCGGATTTTCAGCCATATGACGCCTGATCGCTCACCAAAGTTAAATGGTGTTTGCAAACACCTTGCCGCACAAAGACTGGGAAAACGCGGGCTTAAACAAGGCGGCCTTTTTTAGAAGGCCGGTGATTGAAAAAATGGAATACGAACCGCAAAAATGTTTTGACAAGCGGAATTTTTTTTTGTAAAAGGCCTTGTTCCTTAAAATAACAAGTGTGTTTCGAGCAAACCAAAAGCAATGAAAGGATGTATCTGAAATGCTGAACATTAACGGCACCCTCATCCTCCAAATCGCTAACTTCCTCGTTCTCCTGTTAATCCTTAATTTGATTCTCTTCAAGCCCATCCGAAAGATCCTCTCTCAGCGCGAGGAAGAGTTTCAGTCCCGCCGCAAGGTCATCGACGACTATCAGAGTCGCGCCCAACAAATCCAAAAGGATATAGAAGAAGGCAAGGTCCTCGCCAGGAAAGAGGGCTATACAGCCAAAGAGATGTTGAAGAATCAGGCCCTGGAAGAGGAGAAAGGCATATTGCAGGAGGCCGGCTCTGCGGTAGAGCAGAAATTGACCGCTGCCAAGAAGGATATTGAGGCAAAGACGGCCGCTGCAAGGGAGGCGCTTGAAGGCCAAATAGCCAGTTTTTCTAAGGAATTGGCTCAGAAAGTATTGGGAAGGAGCATCCAGTGATGGGGATTGACGCGAGAAGAGCAAGGTCGTCCTTGATTGTCGCCTGCACCGTAATCGTGTCTCTGGCCCTTTGCGGCCTGGCCTTCGCCAGCGGTGGCGAGGGCGGCGGACACAGTGGGGGCGATGTTACCAACCTGCTGTATCGAATCCTGAACTTTGTCCTCATGGTAATCATCCTCGTAGTGGTGATCCGGAGGACAACGATCAAGGATTTTTTTTCGAACCGGCAGGAAGAGATTCGTCAAAAGCTGGCAAGCTTAAAAGGGGATAAAGAGGCGGCCGAGGCTCGATGCAGTGAACTTGAAAAGCAGTTGAAGGAGTTTGAGCTTCAGAAAAAGGAAATTATTGAACAGTTCAGGGCCGACGGGGCGGCGGAAAAGGAAAAGATCATCAAAGAGGCCAGAGAGCGAGCTGCACAGATCCTGGCCCAGGCCAGCCTGACGGTCGAGCGTGAGATTCAGTCCGCTAGAGACAGGCTGTTGAAAGAGATGGTCGAGGCGGCTGCGGCAAAGGCCCAGGCTCTTGTGGCACAACAGATAAAGGATAGCGACCAGGATCATCTGGTCGGCGAATTCATTGAAAGGGTGGAGAGGCTACATTGATCGGCTCAAGGATTTCCAAAAGGTACGCTAAGGCTCTGCTCAGCTTGGGGCAGGAGGATGGCAAGTACATGGAGTACGGGAAGGACCTTAATGAATTCAGCCAATTTTGCGCAGCAAATTCAGAATTCATGAAGGTTGTTGCCAACCAGATCTTTTCTGTGGAGGAGCGGAAGGCGGTCCTTGATGCCATCCTGACCAAAAGCCCCTTTGCAGATCTGGTTCAAAATTTTTTGAGGCTCCTTTTAGACAAAAACCGGATAGGGGGCATTCATGAAATTACGGATTATTATTCCAAACTTACGGATGAAATCTCAAATGTCACCCGGGCAGACATTGTTACAGCTCGGCCTCTTAAGAAAGAGGCGCGCAAACGTCTTGCAGCGGCTCTTGAAGGACTGACTGCTAAACAGGTCAAAATTGAAGTCAAGGAAGACCCGTCTCTGATCGGGGGACTTGTCGTCAGAATCGGGGATTTGGTATTGGATGGCAGTGTAAAGGCCCAATTGGAAGGACTCAAAGAATCATTAAAAAGGGGTGAATACAACTAATGGAGATCAGAGCAGAAGAAATAAGTCAGGTAATCCGTGACCAGATTAAAGACTACGAAAAAAAGGTCGAGGTGAGTGAGACCGGTACCGTTCTGTCCGTGGGGGACGGTATTGCTCGTGTCTATGGGATCGAAAAGGCCATGGCCATGGAAATGGTTGAATTTCCGGGCGGGATCTTTGGTCTCTGTTTGAATCTGGAAGAGGATAACGTAGGTGTTGCCATTATGGGGGACGACTCCATGATCAAGGAGGGCGATACGGTCAAAAGGACCGGCCGGATTGCCCAGATCCCCGTTGGCGAAGCCGTTCTCGGCAGGGTTATTGATGCCGTGGGACAGCCCCTTGATGGAAAGGGTCCCATTGATGCGACAGAGTTCCGGCGTATTGAGATGGTGGCCCCCGGGGTCATTGCGCGTCAGCCGGTGAAGGAGCCCATGTATACCGGGATAAAGGCCATCGATGCCATGACGCCTGTGGGTCGAGGGCAGCGGGAATTGATTATCGGCGACCGGCAGATTGGAAAGACGGCTATATGCGTGGATGCCATTATCAATCAAAAAGATACGGATATCTACTGCATTTATGTGGCCACAGGGCAGAAGAAATCAACGGTTGCCCAGGTCGTGGATATCCTGGAGAGACATGGGGCAATGGAATATACGACGGTTGTGGCAGCCTGCGCCAGTGACCCTGCTACTCAGCAGTTTATTTCCCCTTACGCCGGATGCGCCATAGGCGAATACTATCGGGACCAGGGGAAACATGCTTTGATCATCTATGACGATCTGTCCAAACAGGCGGCTGCATACAGGCAAGTTTCGCTCCTGCTCCGACGTCCACCCGGACGTGAGGCATATCCCGGCGATATTTTTTACAATCACTCCCGCCTGCTGGAAAGGGCCGCCAAGTTGAACGAGGAACTTGGGGGCGGTTCGTTGACAGCTCTCCCCATTATTGAAACCCAGGCCGGTGACGTTTCGGCTTACATTCCCACCAATGTTATTTCCATTACGGATGGTCAGGTGTATTTGGAGCCGAACCTGTTTTTCTCCGGGGTCCGTCCGGCTATCAACGTGGGGCTTTCTGTGTCCCGTGTGGGGGGCGCGGCCCAGACCAAGGCCATGAAAAAGGTGGCTGGAACCCTAAAACTGGATATGGCTCAGTTTCGGGAACTTGAGGCATTTGCCCAGTTTGGGAGCGATCTGGACAAGGCAACTCTTAGACAGCTCAACAAAGGACGACGGCTGGTTGAAGTGCTGAAACAACCCCAGTATCAGCCCATGCCGGCGGAAAAAGAGGTGGCAATCCTTTTTGCCGGGGCCAATGGATACTTGGATAAATGGCCGGAGTCTTCCATATCCGATTACGAAAAACAGATGCTGGAATTCATGGACAGCAAGCATCCAGAACTCCTGAAGGATATAAAGGAAACAGGTGATATCTCCGAAGAAACAGATGCGAAATTGAGAAAAGCGCTTGACGAATTTGCAGACATGTTTCAGCCTGCTGGTTAACCATGAACCGGGGCTGGCCTATGGAGGGCCCGGCTGGGTGCGAGGCTGTGAATCTATAGTCCAGGTTTACGAGGGCGTTCAAAACCATCAAAAAGAGAGAAAGGCTACATGGCAACCTTAAGGGATATTCTGAGGAAGATAGGCGCTGTCAAAAAAACGCGGCAGATTACCAGGGCCATGAATATGGTGGCGGCGGCCAAACTCCGCGGGGCTCAGACAAGGATGGAGGGTTTTGAGCCCTATGCAAGAAAGTTTTCCGAAGTCTTGGGCAATCTGGCCTCGCGGATTGAGCCGGATGTGCATCCCCTGCTTGTGAAACAAGATTCCGTGGCGCGTGTTGAGTTGCTGCATTTTACCGGTGATAGGGGCTTGTGCGGCAGCTTCAACATGAACCTCATCACCAGGGGGGAAAAATGGGCAAAAGAGCAGGAGGCGAATGGCATTTCGGTCAGCTTAACTACAGTAGGCAAGAAGGGAATGGATTACTTCCGTAAGCGGAATTATAATTTGACAGAAAGCCATGTCAATCTGTACGGAAATGTGGACATATCGTTCATCAATCAAATGACAAACAGTTTTATAGGCCGCTATTTGTCGGGAGAGGTGGGCGAAGTGTATATGATGTACAGTCATTTTGTCAGCATGGCCAAGCAGGAACCGACACTGGTCAAGCTGATCCCGGTCGAACCTCCAAAAGCGGAGCCAAGCGAGGAGGCATCGGGCGGCGGCGCTGAGTATCTGTGCGAACCGGATCCCGAGGGGCTTTTGATTGAACTCCTGCCGAAGCATATCAGTGTTCAGATTTACAACGCCTTCCTGCAGAATGAAACATGCGAGCACGCCGCCAGAATGGCCGCTATGGACAACGCATCGAAGAACTGCAATGAGCTGGTAGACAGTCTCACCTTGGTATACAACAAAGCGCGACAGGCGGCCATTACCGCTGAGCTGATGGACATTGTGGGCGGTGCCGAGGCCTTGAAAGGATAATGGTTTTCAATACATAAGGAGGTCTTAATTTAACCATGAATGACGGCAAACTAATACAAGTCATAGGTCCGGTTGTTGATGTGGAGTTTCCAGATGGGGAGCTCCCGAATATCCTCACAGCACTCCACATTACGAATCCCGCCATTGACGATACAGAGGACAACCTCGTTGTGGAAGTGGCTCAGCATCTGGGCGACAACGTGGTGCGCTGCATTGCCATGGACATTACCGATGGTCTGGTTAGAGGGATGAAGGTCAAGAACACCGGGAAACCAATTCAGATGCCGGTTGGGGAGCCCGGATTAGGTCGTGTCCTCAATGTGGTGGGAAAACCTGTTGACGGGTTGGGCCCGGTCAATGCAACGGAATTTTATCCGATCCACCGGCATGCCCCGACCTTCGATGAGCAGGACACAACAGTTAATGTCCTTGAGACGGGCGTCAAGGTTATTGATCTCCTGGTTCCGTTTCCACGGGGCGGCAAGATGGGGATGTTTGGCGGGGCTGGTGTAGGAAAAACCGTGGTTATGATGGAGATGATCCATAATATCGCGATGCAGCACGGCGGTATCAGTGTATTTGCCGGCGTGGGAGAGAGGACCAGGGAAGGTAACGACCTGTACCTTGAGATGAAGGAATCAGGGGTACTTCCAAAGGCGGCCCTGATTTATGGACAGATGACAGAGCCGCCAGGCGCACGCGCCAGGGTGGCCCTTTCGGCCCTTACTGCGGCTGAATATTACCGGGATGAAAAAGGCCAGGACGTGCTCCTTTTTATCGATAACATTTTCCGTTTCACCCAGGCCGGATCAGAGGTGTCGGCCCTTCTTGGGCGTATTCCCTCTGCGGTGGGATATCAGCCTACTCTGGGCACCGACCTGGGGGAACTCCAGGAACGGATTACTTCCACGACCAAGGGATCCATTACATCGGTTCAATGCGTGTATGTGCCGGCGGATGACCTGACAGACCCGGCCCCGGCGACCACCTTTGCGCATTTGGACGGGACTGTGGTATTGTCCAGACCATTGACTGAATTGGGGATCTATCCGGCTGTTGATCCTCTGGATTCCACCTCCCGTATTTTGGATCCCAACTATTTGGGCGAGGAGCACTATCAGACGTCCAGGGAGGTCCAGCAAATCCTGCAGAAATACAAGGACCTTCAGGACATCATTGCGATCCTGGGGATGGATGAGCTTTCTGATGAAGATAAGCTCGTCGTTGCGCGTGCGAGAAGGATCCAGCGATTCCTGTCGCAGCCCTTTCATGTGGCCGAGACCTTTACCGGGAGGCCAGGAGCGTATGTGCCGGTGGCCGAGACAGTGCGGGGTTTTAAAGAAATTATTGAAGGGAAGCACGATGACCTTCCGGAAGCTGCGTTCTATATGGTTGGGACAATAGAACAGGCACAGGAAAAGGCCGAGCAGATCGCTTCAGGCAAGTAGAGGAACTATCCGATGGGAAAATTACATCTGGAGGTTGTGACCCCGGAGAAGGTGATGGTAAGCCAGGATGTTGACATCGTGGTGGCACCGGGATCTTTAGGGGAATTCGGGATACTTGAAGGACACGTGCCATTTCTTTCGGGTATTGTACCGGGCGAATTGAGATACACATCAGACAGTCAGACGGAGCGGCTTGTTGTTACTACGGGGTTTGCGGAGGTCTCTGAAAACCGTGTGTCTGTTTTGGTAGATGCTGCTGAGCGGGCGGCCGAAATTGACGTGGAACGTGCAAGGAGGGCCCTTGAGAGGGCTAAGGAAAGGCTGGCCAGGCAGAGGGAGGTCGGGGATGTGGATTTCTTGAGGGCTGAGGCGGCCCTGAAAAGGGCGATTGTCCGAATCCGTGTTGCAGAAAAGAAAACATAATCTAAAAGCCGGGTAACTGATTTAAAAATAAAGGCAAGCGCCGTGGCGCTTGCCTTTATTTTTATTGACCTTTTTTGAATTCAAAGATAGGATGGTCCAAAAAGGGCACTCAGCCGCGGCGGGATCTTTTTCTGGATGACGGCTGAAGGAGACGCATGGCAGGAGGGTTTGTGCGTTTAATCATTAGTTTATAAAAATAAGAGGTATCAGCTCAATAATTAGGGGGATAACAGCGAATATATCACCGGCGCAGGAGGATTTTTCTTGCGCCCTCCCGGCAGTAGCATCAGAAAGAGCCTCCTGCCACTATTTATTGAGCTGTTACAATAAAAGGGATTTAGATATTATGGAAACAGCGGAAACAAGCAGCCAGCAGATGGGGTGGGGCGCTGCAAATGAGGATGCAGATCAATTCCAATTGCTGGAAGAGAAAATCGATAAACTAATCGGTACGATAAGGACATTGAAAGCTGAAAAGGAATCGCTTGCCGAGAAGGTGCACATACAGGAAGAAAGGCTGGCAGACCTGACACGTGAGGTGGAAGGGCTTAAGGCGGGCCGGGATAAGGCAAAACAACGCATTGTCTCGCTCTTGGAGAAGATTGAACAGATTGAAGAATAGGATGCACGGAGTCTGCTGCAGCAATGGAAGATTCATGAGATGGCGCTGCGGCGGGGTGGTGAATCATCTCATCGGTCAACAGCCAGTACGCATCTGTCGGGGATATGAAGAAGCCTATCAGAGTCAGAATCCTTGATCACGAGTACCTTTTAAGGAGCGATGAGGATGAAGAGCGAGTTGAAGAGATCGCCAAATTTGTAAATGCCAAATTGACTGAAATCAAGAATAGCGGGCCAAGTCTTTCAGAAAGCAAGGCCGCCATACTGGCTGCGTTTTACGTGGCGAGTGATTATTTTCAGGTGTTGGAGGAGCGGGAAGCTCTGGAAAAAAGAGTTGAGGAGCGTATACGCGCCCTCAACGAGCAGATCGATTCCATGTATCTGTAGGATGAGGTGTATCTTCTGCCTCAGGGAGCCAGAGGGAATGGCCGGGTGGCGAAGATCGTATTTCCTGGAGTTCACTACAGTGTCCTATGGGTGTATGGAGTGTGCGGGAAGCCGTGTACGCAAATCAGGCAAGAAAGGGTTGCCGGGATAATTGCGCTGTGTGCGTGTGATATAGTTTTTCCATCCACTATGAAATCAGTATCCATGAGGTATGAGGGTCGGCAAGTTTGTTGAACAACCGATAGGGCAAGCCGATCCTTGCTATAGGTGTTATTGTGTGCACTGCATTCTGTTTGTCTCCTTCTGGATAATCCAGTCTGCCTGCTGGTTACCTTCCCGTTGTTCCCACCCCTGTTAAGACCATTCTGTTTGGTATTGTATTAATATATATGCGGCCCACGGGCGCGTCTCATATGTTGCGGGGGGTAATGCTTCATTAAGGTTCCGCTGGGGGGAGTTCAATGGGCCGGGGCTGACACATTCTTTTTAATACAATTGTATCACCTCAATAATTAGGGGGATAACTGCGAACCTAGTGCCGGGGCAGAAGAATTTTTCTTCCGCTCCGGGCCTCCGGGCTGGTCTCTTGAGTGACTTATCTGCGGGGGACACCCGCCTGCC
>JAGHEC010000420.1 GCA_021159525.1 Deltaproteobacteria bacterium
GGAGGGGGCAAGCCTGCCCGCCATTGCCTTGTTACCCATGTTACTTCCTTCTGCGATCGCAGATCCACGGGACGAACGTCTTGGCAATAACGCTCAATTGGCCTTGCAGGCGGGTGTCCCCCGCAGATAAGTCACTCAAGAGACCAGCCCGGAGGCCCGGAGCGGAAGAAAAATTCTTCTGCCCCGGCACTAGGTTCACAGTTATCCCCCTAATTATTGAGGTGATACGCTGATGCGCCCTGGTTTGAGGGATTAACAATGTTTCAGAGAGGTTGATCATGACAACATACAAAATTCATCCAATTGTGATGGGAACAAAAATCTTTGACAAGGGCATGATGACGTATCAGCACGGGTACGGAGAGGAATATGTTATACCCATTTATTGCTGGTATCTCGAGGGAGGCAACCGAAAGATCCTGGTGGATACGGGGGAGATGCGGCCCATTCAATCCAAGGACAGAGAAGCGAGGATCGGCGGAAGGATTCATACCTTTGAGGAGGGGCTGGGGCTTTGGAACCTGTCCCCCGAAGACGTCGATATCGTCATACACACCCATCTGCACAATGATCATTGTGAAAATGATTACCAATGTAAAAATGCCACTTTTTTTGTTCACGAAGAGGAACTGAACAGCATCCACAATCCCCATCCCCTGGACTTCCGTTATATGGAAGATTACATAGAGGAAGTTGAGGAAAACGGGCAGATTCAAACCCTGAGCAATGACCGGGAGATTCTGCCCGGCATCCAAGTCGTCCATACCCCTGCTCATACCCGTGGAGGATTGACTGTCTTTGTGTCAACTGCCAAAGGCCGGGCAGCCATTACCGGTTTCTGTGTAATCATGGAAAACTTTTATCCTCCCAAAGAGATAATGGCCATGGAAATGGAAGTGATTCCGCCAGGAACCGTCGTGAATCCCTATGAGGCGTATGATATCATGAAAAAGGTGAAGGGGGAGGCGGATATCCTTATCCCCCTCCATGACCCGAAATTTGCATCCATATCCACTGTCTGAGGTAAACCCGGAATTGCCTAAACGCGATGCAAGCGGAGCGCTTCTACACGCCTCGGGGCGGGCATCGATGCATACAATTTTCATTGAACCCCCATCTTTTCTACGGTATCGTTATAGCGATATTCGGTAATATCTCAATAAACAGGGGCAGAAGGGTTTTTCTGAGGCGACTGCCGGAAGGGCGGAAGAAAAACCCTCCTGCCCCGGTGGTACGTTCGCTGTTGTCACCCGAATTATTGGGCTGATACGTGTTTCGTTCTGTTGCGACCGGATATCAAAGTGTGTCCGTGAGGTCTTCTTGATGCCCTTCAATGTATGGTTTGGAGTTGCCTGATGTCGTCTGCCCGCCCGTCCAAGGATATGGAGGCCTTGGTGGAGTTATCGACCTTGATCAATTCCTCCCTGGATATTTTCGAGGTGCTGAACCGTGCCATGCGTTTTGTAGAAACCTTCATCGGTACGGAAGGGAGTTCCATATTTGAACTGGATCAGACAACCAATGAACTCTTCTTCAGGGTGTTAAGCGGCCATGAAACGCATACAGTCAGAGAGATCCGGCTGAAGATGGGGGAAGGGGTTGCAGGGTGGGTGGCTCGCACCGGAGAACCTCTCATTGTTCAGGATACGGACAAGGACCCCCGTTTCAGCACAAAAGTGGACTTGATAACCGGGTTCAAGACGCGCTCCATCATTGCCCTCCCTATTCGCAACAAGGGCAGGTTCATCGGGGTCCTGGAGTTGGTCAATAAGCGGGGCCCATCTCCATTCACCCGGGATGACCTGGAATTTTTGACCGTTGCAGCCAATCAGATCGGTATCGCCATCGTCAATGCGCGGCTGTACAAACGGCTGCATGAGAGATTCACGCTCACCCAGGCCGAGTTGAAAAAGGCCCAGGAGCAACTGGTCCGAACAGAACGTCTTTCTGCCCTGGCCGAGCTCTCCGCAGGCGTTGCCCACGAGGTGCGAAACCCGGTCATGAGCATTGGCGGCTTTGCCCGGCGTCTCAAGAATCGGCTCCAGACAGACGCGACCCTGGAGACCTACGTGGATATTATCCTGAAAGAGGCCGAAAGGCTTGAACAGATGGTCAAAGATGTGGAGGCCTATACCTCCATGCCTGAACCGGATCTTCACGAGGTAAAGCTCTCAAACCTGCTTCAGCACACCTTTTCCCTGTGGGAGGAGCACCCTGAGGCAAAATACGTGGATACGTGTCTCATACCTCTCTCTGAAGACCCCACCCTGTATCTGGACAAGGACCAGATGGCTTTGGCCCTGATCAACCTATTGCAGAATGCGGCAGAGGTCATGCCCGGGGGGGGGACCATCTCAGTTTCAACCGGCTGGGAGGACCACTATTTGGTCATTTGCATAAAGGACAATGGGCCCGGCATTGCCCCTGAAGACCTTCCGCGCATCTTTGATCCCTTTTTCACCGCCAAATCCAAGGGATCGGGACTGGGACTTACCACTGTGAACAGGGTTGTGAACGCCCATCGGGGTCAAATCAAGGTATGGTCAGAGCAGGGCAGGGGCACGGAATTCAAGATTCATCTCCCCACCCAGCTTCCGTTAATGCAGATAAGGCCGTAGGTTTTCTCTTCGCGTTCGTTCAGCAGAGGTATCTTAGAATGGCGGTGGTTACAAAATGTAGGCTCTTGAGCCAACGCCTTTACAGTCGTAGACAATTTTTGCGGGTATCGGCCCTGGCCTCTGCAGGCCTTTTGGCGGGGTGTGCTGTCAACCCTGTAACCGGGGAGAAACAGTTGATGCTGGTCTCTGAGGAGTGGGAGATCCAGGTTGACCGGCAAAATTCGCCCCATCAGTTTTCCACCGATTATGGAACCCTCCAGGATGAACGATTGAATCGGTATATCGCTCAGGTCGGTACCTCGATGATCCCCCATACCCATCGTCCCCACATGCCCTATTCTTTTCGGGGAGTGAACGCAACCTACATCAATGCCTATGCCTTTCCGGGGGGAAGCATTGCAGCCACGCGGGGCATCCTGCTTTTGCTTGAGAGCGAAGCGGCCCTCTCTTCCCTTCTGGGGCACGAACTGGGCCATGTCAATGCCAGACACACGGCCGAGCAGATGTCAAAGGGGATTCTGATCCAGGCTGTTGTGGGGGGCATAGGCGCTTATGCCGGAACCCAGGGAGAGCTGTACGGGCAACTGGCTTCTCAGCTCGGCATGCTGGGCGCAGGGGCCCTTCTGGCCTTCTACAGCCGCGACAATGAACGTGAGGCCGACTATTTGGGCATGACCTATATGGTCAGGAGCGGCTACGGGGCCGAAGGTTTTGTGGAGCTTATGTCGATGTTGAACGGTCTCCATAAGGGACATGCGGATGCGGCTTCCCTTCTTTTTGCCACGCACCCCATGAGCCAGGAGCGATACGAAACCGCGCTGTTACGTGCAAACTCGGAATTCAGCTATAGCAAAGGACGGCCATTGAATCGCGAACGGTATATGGATTATACCGCGGGTCTTAGAAAGCTGAAGCCGGCTATTCAGAATTTCCAGAAGGGCGAAGCACTGATGGCCGTTGGCGCTTATGACAAGGCTGAGGCATATTTTCAGCAGGGATTGAAGATCGCACCCGCGGATTATGCCGGTCTGGTAATGATGGCCAAGTGTCAATATGCGCAAAGAAAATATGAGACCGCATTGCGGTTTTCCGAAAAAGCCAAGCGGGTGTATCCTGAGGAGGCCCAGGCAAACCATCTTAGCGGGCTCGCCAAGATCAAACTTAAACAGTTCGAAGGGGCGGTTCAAGAATTCACCGCCTATGAAAACAATCTCCCCGGAAATCCCAACGCCATTTTTTACAGAGGGTATGCCTTTGAGTGCATGGGGAACAAACAGAGATCTGCCGAGGATTATTACCGGTTTTTGCAACAGGTTACAGAAGGGCCCCGGGCAAAGTACGCCTACCAACGCCTGGTGCAGTGGGGAGTTTTAAGGCAGTCGGGCCGCTGAGACAAACAATCTTTGGAAGTTTACGATACCACCTAAAACCTGCAAGCGATTCAGGCGGACCTCTCGCATCATTTGGACCATGGAGATAAGGACGGCGCCAGGTCGATGGTAGATGCATCCGGGGCATACGCAGCGTTTCCTGGATCAACGGCTGAATCGGTACCAGCCTATTCGCGCCGCGCCTGCTGCATTAACAATTTGGCGAGTCCCTCATAGGTTGAATAGTCTCCGTTCCTTGCCTGGAATCGGCGATTGATGGACTCGCGAGTTCCTATGAGAGATAAAATTTGATGCTTGAACAACCCAGGGTGGCAGGAAGAAATGTTTTAGGATGCTTTGGCGCCCGTGGGTGTTGAAAATGCCGGTTCGAGCAAGGGTAATTAATTCAGGGTAAACCTTGGGCTGTGCCGGAGGTGGGGTGACTGATCTCCTCAAATTGTCCTGTTTTTGGAGAACAAATTGCCATTTTCGGGCTTCAGGCAAAGGAAGTTGTCTTGCCTTAGGGAGATCGTAATAGCTCAATAAATAGGGGCAGGAGGGTTTTTCTGACGCGACTGCCGGGAGGGTGCCGTCTCTTCTTCGCTCGCTTCGCTCGGACTCCCCATCCTTCGGATGGGTCCCCGGTTTCGTGACTTATCAGTGGGGGAAGCCGCAGCTCGACGAATGCGAGAATGCCAAAGGGGCAAGCCTGCCCGCCATTGCCTTGTTA
>JAGHEC010000359.1 GCA_021159525.1 Deltaproteobacteria bacterium
AACAAGGCAATGGCGGGCAGGCTTGCCCCTTTGGCATTCTCGCATTCGTCGAGCTGCGGCTTCCCCCACTGATAAGTCACAAAGAGACGGCGCCCTCCCGGCAGTCGCGTCAGAAAAACCCTTCTGCCCCTATTTATTGACCTGTTGCTTTAAACCCCCATTCAGCGTTCAGTTTTGAGTTTCGAGCTGAGGGACAGCGCCGGGTTGAGGCATATCGTCCCGCTTTGGCAGGATAGACACTATAGGAAAGGAGCAGGCATGTCAACAGGCAGGGTTTTCGCCTGCGATGGGGAAGAGGAGGCGAAACCTTGTGCCGCCTGACCGCAAGCAGTCATACGGACCGTTGCATAAGGGACACGCATCAATACTCCCGGGACAAATTTGTCCTGGTCTGGAGATAAACCGGCATCTTTGCGATTCCATATCGATCTGAAAACCGTAGCGTTCTGAAAAAACCTTCATGCGAAGGAGATCGGCCCCTTTTCCGCCGGCATTAAAGGCATAGGGCCGCTTGGAAGAATACTTGATGGTTTCCTGGGTGGGAAAGAAGCCCTCGAATATCCGCTTTTGGTCTTCAGGAGGAATCCCCACCCCATAGTCCTTGACCAACAGTTCAACACTTTTTCCCCGGACCCTCGCTGCAACTTCTATTTTTCCCTGATCCGGCGTGTTTTCAATGGCATTTCGTATCAGGCCGTCCACAATCTTTTCCAGGACCTGAGAGGGAATGCATATGGGGAGGGTCTCTTCAAAACGGGTGCAAAGAGACACCGTGCGGTCGGCAAACCTCGGCCTCAGCGCTTTGATCCGGTCGCTTGCAAAGGTCGACAGATCAATATGTTCCACCCGGATCTCCCTGGGGCCAAATTCCTCATCGATCCGGTTCCGCAGCCACTGGACAATGCCTCCCTCCCCCGTCTTCTCTGCGACCAAAACCTCCAGTTGGTCCGCGCACATATCCAGAAGAAAGGTCAGGATGGAATGCACCTTGTATTCAGGGTCCTTCATGATGTCCGCCACCTGGTACTGGATGTCGAGGATGCGCTCAAGGTTCCTCCTGGCCCTCTCATAGGTGGGTTTCCAGTCCTCTGTCGGAAGTTCCTTCAGCCTTCGCAAAAACAGGTCCAGAGAGGCCAAAAGAATGGAAACCGGGGTCTTCAGCTCATGGGAAAGATGGTCGATAATTCGGTCCTTGGCCCGGTTCAGGCTCGACACCTCCTGATAGGCCTCCTCCAGTTCCCTGGAAAATCGGGCGTTTTCTACTGAAAGGGCCACGGTACTGGCGATCATGGTAAGAAGCCGTCTGTCCTGCTCATCAAATGCACCGGCCTTTTTATTGACGGCTATCAACACCCCTGAAATCCGATCCCTGGCACGTAGAGGGACAACCACCATGTTGCGGGTATGAAACCCGATGGCCTTGTCCACGCCGTCGTAATAATCAGGCTCCCTGGAAGTGTCGTCCACGATGACTCCCTCTCCGGTATTGACAACCCTTCCGGAGACGCTCTTTTCAAAGGGGTGACGAATGCCCTTGATCTGCTTCTGGGTCGATGAATCCTCATACGCGGCGCCCGGAAAATAGAAGTCATTCCTGTCCTCGTCATACAGCCCCACGATAGCGCCCTCGGTATTAAGGACCCGTTTGATCTGGCTGCTGATGTAGTCCAAAAGATCGGTGAGGACCGGGTATTCAGGCAATGCCCGGCTGATCTGGAAGAGGGTCTCGTTGATCCGCTCTATCCTCCTCTGTTCGGTGACGTCCCGGAAGATGAAGAGTTCGGCCGGGCCTTCGTCCTCTGAATCAGGCGAGACCTGGCCCCGGATGATAACGTCAAGTACACGGCCGTCCTTGGTCAGCCGCTGGGTCTCGATGGTGTCGTCCTTGTTCTTTAAGAGTCTTCTCAGATCCTCTACGGTCTGCTCTTTCAGACCGGGAGGGACAAAGGGAATGTTTTTCCCGATCAGCTCTTCCAGGCTCCATCCAAAGACCTTGGTAAATGCGGGGTTCACATACGAGACCTTCCCGGAAAGGGTGAACACCACCATGGGGTAGGGCACAAAGTCGAGCAAGTTGCGGGTCCTTTTTCTGGCCCTCCTGCCCTTCTGGAACTCCTGTTCATATCGACGCCGGGCCTCTTTGAGCGCATCCTTGGTCTTAAATTCCCGAGTGACATCCCTGGCAATCCCTCTGAAACCCATCTTCCGGCCTGCATGATTCTTGAGGAGATACGCAGACAGCTCGATGACCTTTGGCCTGCCCTTGCTGTCTTTTATCTCCCACACAAGGCTCGAGAATCCCTGATGACTAACCCAGACCCGGTTCATGGCCTCCCGGAATCTCCGGGCGGAGCCCTCGTCCATAAAACTGGATAGATGCCGACCCTGAAGTTCCTCGCGCTTATATCCCATGATCTCGCAGAAGGCATCGTTAAAGCCCTTGAGATGCCCGTTGGTGTCGACCTCGTAAAACCCTTCCCCGGCCTCTTCGATCATCTCGTAAAGCGGATGCATGGGTGGATTTATTGAGTTGGAACCGGCAATTGCAGTCTTCCGATCCAATCCATTTTTCACATTAGTTTTCATGGGTTGTTCCTTGGCGGGAGGTAGTCGCCCCCCGCATGGCGGGGCCTTGCGGTGGAATTGAAGGCCAATCGAAAAATGACAGACAGGACTCTGAGGCAGGCAAAGCCGGAAATCTTCATGCTGGATGCTCCATGCCTTACGAAAACCGGGATGAATGATTGGCCTTGTTACTTCCGGAATTGCGAGGAACCCTGGGCCAAACGCCATGGCCCGAAAGGTTTGCATCCCTTCGTATCACCTCAATAATTAGGGGGATAACTGCGAACCTAGTGCCGGGGCAGAAGAATTTTTCTTCCGCTCCGGGCCTCCGGGCCGGTCTCTTGAGTGACTTATCTGCGGGGGACACCCGCCTGCC
>JAGHEC010000440.1 GCA_021159525.1 Deltaproteobacteria bacterium
GCATCGCATCCACCGGCTGCTCCAGGCAGACATCCAACTGGAAGGACCTTCCCTCCCCCCGGCCTCGCCGATTGCCGGGAAGACCTTTGTCTTCACCGGGACCCTTTCCTCCCTCAAGCGATCTGAGGCCAAAGAATTGATTATAAGAAACGGCGGGCGGGTGGCTTCGTCTGTGGGAAAAGGCGTCGACTGTCTGGTGGTCGGCGCATCTCCGGGGTCCAAGCTGGCGAAGGCCCGGGATCTGCGCATAGCCGTTTTGAATGAAGATGAATTTTCAGCGCTCGTGAATCGGGTTTGAGAGATTCACTGCTCAAGAAACAGTTGCAGGAGACAGAAGATGAACAACATCAGGATGCGTTTGATAATCGAGGGACGGGTTCAAGGCGTCTGGTTCAGGGAATCCACACGACGGCAGGCGCTTGGCCTCGGACTGACCGGATGGGTCAAGAACAGGCCCGATGGAACCGTGGAGGCCCTTGTTGAAGGGCCCAGGCAGGAGGTC
This sequence comes from Deltaproteobacteria bacterium, assembly GCA_021159525.1. Lineage (GTDB taxonomy): Bacteria > Desulfobacterota > DSM-4660 > Desulfatiglandales > Desulfatiglandaceae > AUK324. Next base: position 503 of record JAGHEC010000440.1, read on the forward strand.
AACCAACTCGTTTCCTGGTGCCGCAAGGGACCCCCAACCGCCAGGGTAAGCGGTATTCACGAGACAGAGGAGGCCTGGCAGGGCCAATTTGATTCGTTTGACATTATCTTTTAGGAGGAATACGTGGGGATCAGACGGATATTAAAACTGATCTTGTTGTCCCTTATGCCCCTTTTGCTGTCTGCTTTGGGATGCAGCGGCACGGCATCCCTGATGCGTAAGGCGCTGCCCCAGTCCTGGGCCGACAAGATTCTTTCTGAGCGGCCCAACCTCAAAAAGCGCGTCATGGTCTTCCCCCTTGTGGACCAAGCAGGCCTTGGAAGAGACATGGCCCAGCAATACGATCAGCAGTTCTATCGCCTCCTCAAAGGATGTCCCCGTCTCCTGGTCAGTGAACCGCCGGACGGCATGTTTTCATCACTGTCTATGGAATCCCCCCAGTACGGGGTGGTCACCAATTCCAGACTTGTGGATTTCGCCCAGAGCCTGGGCATGAACAATCTCATTATCGGCGTGCTCAATCCCCCTGAGACCTGCATCCGGAAAACCGGAATCTGGCCTTTTGATGACTGGAAAAAGATCTACACCATTTCCATGGCGGTGAATGTGGTGGACACGGCCAGCAAAACGCTCCTCATGAGTCATCTGGAATCCAAGGAAACGGCAATAGCCCTGGAAGAGGCGGAAGAAATGGATGAAAAGGCCTTCATGGATGAGGTATTCGCAGAAAGCTATCCCGAAATAATAAGAAAACAGGTGGAAACGGTGAGTAGAGAGCTGCGTCGCCAGCCCTGGACTGGGACCACGCTGGCCGTTGAAGATGATGTAATTATGATCAATGCAGGAAGGGAAGTGGGTTTGGAACCGGGCAAGCTGTTCGAGGTCTTCGCCCTCGGCGAATCGATTCTGTCCGAAAGCGGGAGGACCATTTATCTCTTCGGCGAAAAGATCGGCATGATCAAGGTCAATTTGGTCATGGAGACCCACGCCCTGGCAAAACCCCTCACAGGCGGCCCCTTTAAACCCAAGCAGTTTGTCAGATTTAAACCGTGACTATCGTGAATCAGGGAATTCCAAAAGTATCTTCTCAATACATCAGGGAAAACCCGTTTTTCAAGGCGACGATGTTACTTCCAAAATCCCTGAATACCTCAATCTAAATGTATTCCTTATGGACAAAATCGTGATTGAAGGGGGCCGTCCCCTGAAAGGCGCGGTCACCATCAGCGGGGCCAAGAATGCAGCCCTCCCGGCGTTGGCCGCCTGTCTCCTCACCGGAGGCTGGCATCGCCTCGTGCGCATCCCCCGGCTCAGGGACATCCGAACCATCCAGCGCATTATGGCGGATTTGGGCACGGACTTCAGGGAGCAGGGAGGCGTTATAGAGGTCAATTCAGAGAATCTGACCGGATATGAGGCCCCTTATGAGCTCGTTAAGACCATGCGGGCCTCCATCCTGCTCCTGGGCCCCCTTCTGGCCCGCTGCGGCAGGGCCAGAATCTCCCTGCCCGGGGGCTGCGCCATCGGGGCCCGACCCATCAATCTCCACCTCAAGGCCCTTGTGGCCATGGGCGCAGACATCTATCTGGATCATGGCTACATTAATGCCCGGGCGCCCCGGCTCCGCGGCGCGGATATTTTTTTCGATATCCCTACGGTTACGGGGACCGAGAATATTATGATGGCCGCTGTAACCGCCAGCGGGCGAACCATCCTCAAGAATGCGGCCAATGAGCCGGAGGTTCAGGACCTGGCCCGCATGCTCCGATCCATGGGTGCGGATATTGAAGGCGAGGGGACGGATACCATCGTTATTCACGGCGTGGACCGTCTCGAGACCTGCGAACACACCGTCATACCCGACCGGATCGAGGCCGGCACCTTTATGATCGGTGCGGCCATCAGCCGGGGAGCCATTGTTGTTGAGGGGTGTATCCCCGCCTATTTGACATCGCTGATTGAGAAGCTGAAACAGGCCGGTGCGGACATCAGCGCGGAAGACCGGCGGATCACCGTCAGGGGTCCCGACCGGATACAGAGCGTCGATATCAAGACCATGCCATACCCCGGCTTCCCTACCGACCTGCAGGCCCAGTTCATGACCCTCATGGCCATTGCGGATGGATGGAGCATGATCCGTGAAACCATCTTTGAGAATCGGTTCATTCACGTCAGCGAGCTCCGCCGCATGGGGGCCGACATTGAAATCAACGGCGGTCAGGCCCTTGTAAAGGGAAAGGAACGGCTCCTGTCGGCCCCTGTTATGGCAACCGACCTCAGGGCGAGCGCCTCCCTTGTCCTGGCCGGACTGGTTGCAGAGGGGGGCCGGACCGAAGTGCACAGGATCTATCATCTTGACAGGGGATACGAGGCTATTGAAGAGAAGTTCAGAGGACTGGGGGCCGCCATATGGCGGGAAAGCGAACCGCCTCTTTAACCGCCCGCTTATACCCATGGCCGTATGGTTTGCCGCGGGCATACTGGCAGGGCATGAAATCCCGCTGCACGGTCCGTTTCTTATAGCTGCGCTGTTTTTTCCCATCGCCGCCCTGCTCATCGCACTTCTCCTTTTTCCCGGGCTGCGCAGGGGTTACATCCTCCTTTCGATCTTTTTCCTTGCCGGGGCCTTCCTGATCCAGGGGAATTTCTCTCCCTCCGGTCTTGCCCTGTTGGCAAGCCAGGAGAAAAAGGCGGTAATCGAGGGTACGGTCCTTGATCCAATCAAGTTGATTGACAACAGGATCGCACGATTTACGCTGTATGCGCAAGGCCTGTGTCTGCCCGCAAAGACCATGCCCCTCAATGAAACCATTGCCGTCTCTGTTTACCGACATTCCCCTCAACTCCGGCCGGGCGACCGGATCCGCTTCCCTGCACGGCTGAGACCCTTTCGCAATTTTAACAATCCCGGAAGTTATGACTATAAAAGGGCCATGCAGGTGAAAGGCCTGTCTTGTGCAGCCGGCGTCTCGGACGGGGCCCGAATGCAACGGCTGGGAACCGGGGGCCTCCCCTTTTTCAGGGGCCTGGTGGAAAGCATCCAGGGGCCCATCAGGGAATTTTTCCACAACCGCTTGAGACCTCGAAATGATGCCCTCTTCCGGGCCTTGATCCTGGGAGAGCGCCAGGGGATCACGCCAGATTTGAGGGACCCCTTCAACCGGACCGGCCTGGGCCATCTCCTGGCCGTATCCGGCCTCCACATCGGTCTCGTGGCAGGCGTGGTCTTTTTCCTGTTCAAGTGGATTCTTTTGCGATCCTATAATGTTGCACTCAGGATGGATGTCCGAAAACTTGCGGCCCTCCTGACCTGTCTGCCTGTGGCGGGCTATGCCCTCATTGCAGGGTTCCACATATCCACCCAGCGGGCCATGATTATGGTCCTCGCCTTTCTGGCATCGCTCATGACCGAACGGGAAAGGGATGTTTGGTCTACCCTCAGCCTCGCCGGCCTCGTTATCCTCATTTTTGATCCGGGCGCCCTCTTCACCATATCGTTTCAGCTTTCCTTCATGGCTGTGATCGGGATACTCTGGCTGGCCCCTCCAATCATGGATCGCATCCGCCGGCCGATGGATCCCCTTGCCGAGGAAAGGCCCGGGCGGAGCAAATTGCTGGAGTATTTCGCGGGACTTGCAGTGGTCAGCGCAGCGGCCGCCTTCTTCCTGCTCCCTGTCACGTGTTATTATTTTCACCGGATCCCTCTCGTCTGCATCCTGGCTAACATGACCACCGTGCCGATCCTGGGCCTGTGGCTCATTCCCATGGGGCTCCTTTCTGCTGCGGCCCTGCCTTTTTCTACAGGCGCCGCCGGATTTTTCCTCCAGATTGCTGCATGGGGCCTCGACATATGGATGGCCGTCATCCGCTTCTGGGCGGATCTGCCCTGGTCGAGCATCTGGATGGTGACACCCAATGTCTTTGAAATCATCCTCTTCTATCTTCTGATTATCACGGCATTCTTTTTTAAGCGCTCCAGGTGGGCAAAAATGGGATTGGTACTCGCCGTTGTCCTCTCCCTTACCGATGTGACCTACTGGGTCTGCAAGGTTCGGTTCAACAGGGACCTTCAGGTGACCTTTCTGGATGTTGGCAAAGGCAATGCAGCCCTGGTCTCGTTTCCCGGCGGCAGAAAAATGCTGATCGACGGTGGCGGATTTGCCGGGAGCAGCTTTGATGTGGGGCAGATGGTGGTGGCCCCCTATCTCTGGCATTCCAAGATCCTGCGGGTTCATTGCCTGGTTTTGAGCCATCCCCAGGCAGACCATATGAACGGACTGCGGTTTATTGCCAAGGCCTTCCATCCGGATGAATTCTGGCACAACGGCGATTTGGTGGCAACCCGTGCCTACCAGGAACTCATGGAGATTGTGGCCGACCAAAGGATCCGGCAGATGCTTCCTCATGATCTGAAAGGGAATAGATTCATCAACGGGGTGCGGGTTTGTGTCCTTCACCCCGATCCGGAAAGGGTCGTTTCAGGCATTACAGACGACGGCAAACAGCTCAACAACAACTCACTGGTCCTCAAAATCACCTATGGTCACACCTCCTTTTTGTTTCCGGGAGATATCGAAAAGGAAGGCGAAAAGACCCTCCTAAACCATGCAGGCCAGATGCTCCGGAGCGAGATTCTCCTTGCGCCCCACCACGGAAGCAAGACATCGAGCTCCACGGAATTCTTAGAGATGGTGAAACCGCAGCTCTGCATCGTTTCTTCAGGCGAAAGGACTGCCCGGCATTTCCCCCACCCAATAGTTCTCAAGAGACTCAGCGAGATCGGATGCCGCGTCTTGCGCACTGCCCTGTCAGGGACCGTAACCGTGACCGTGAACCGGGACCGGGTTAGGGTTACGACCTTCCTGGAGGGCAAAGATCCGTCCAAAAACCCCTTGCCATATTCAGGCCGTTCATGTGACACATATGTGCGGCTGTCCCAATCGGAATCCCGTTGGCCGGCCGCATTTCCCAATTATCCGGAAACTGTAACCGTTCACGGGGTCTTGAGATCTCCGTGATACACTGATATGAGAAAATTGCATCAGCTCAATACTTGAGGGGATAACAGCGACCGTACCACCGGGGCAGGAAGATTTTTCTTGTGCTCCGGGCCTCCGGGCCGGTCTCTTTTCAGTGACTTATCTGCGGGGGACACCCGCCTGCCAAGGCCAATTGAGCGTTATTGCCAAGACTTTCGTCCCGTGGATCTGCGATGGCAGAAGGAAGTAACATGGGTAACAAGGCAATGGCGGGCAGGCTTGCCCC
>JAGHEC010000185.1 GCA_021159525.1 Deltaproteobacteria bacterium
GACTTATCTGCGGGGGACACCCGCCTGCCAAGGCCAATTGAGCGTTCTTGCCAAGACTTTCGTCCCGTGGATCTGCGATGGCAGAAGGAAGTAACATGGGTAACAAGGCAATGGCGGGCAGGCTTGCCCCCTTAGCATTCTCGACTTCGTGGAACTGCGGCATGCCCCGCTGTTAAGTCCCAAAGAGACGGCGCCCTCCCGGCAGTCGCGTAAGGAAAACCCTCCTGCCCCGGCACTACGTTCGCTTTTATCCCCGGAATTATTGAGCTGATACGTTTCTCTGATATGAATGTATCAAAGAGATCTCAAGCCCCCGTGAACGGTTACAAGTTATCTTAGATGATCCCGGCTGGTTTCCTGCGGCCCTTTCCGACGCATGCACCCAAAACCTGCCTTCTCATCAGGCGCCATGAAATTCACACGGCTTAATTGCCGGGCCGCCTGCCATAGGCCGTCCCGCATAAAATAGCTGAAGCAACAGGTCCAGGTCCGGAAAGTCGCACCAAGCGGCCCGCAACTTGCGGACGCTTAAAATGCTTCAATCTCCTACGGGAGGATTGGCTCGCCCGTTTGAGCGCGCCCATTTGCAATGGCGCAGTGGATGTGATACGGTGTCAGACAGTGATAGATTTGAACGGTGAAGCCAACCGGCGGAGATGACCTTTTTCCCATGTCTTATTCAGTGAATGTCCAGAATTTGCCCCGGGAATCGCAGCCCGGCGCGTTTATCAATTTTTTCCCGGAAGAGCTTCCGTCCGCTGTTTTAAAACACCAAGTAAGGACCTGGATGGCCGAGCAGAATTTCAGCATCCAGGAAGAAGATGAATATCTGGCCTTTCAGTTGGGCTCTTCCTTTGCAGCGGTATTTTGCTATCAGATGCCCCTGGCCAGCGGCGCGGTCCGTTGCCTCAGCCTTCAGGCATACGCCCTGGGTCGGTACGGGGCTCAGTTCCTTGACGAAGCTGATCTGGCAGCCGTTAACCAAAAACTAGAAGTGGGGTGTCTCGTGCGGGGCCATAAGAAACAGGTCCTTTTTGTCTATAATGTGCTGGCGCAGGGGATGGAAAGGGCGGGGTTTTTTAACATGCTTGATACGTTCAAACAGGGTATTGATAAGACGGAACAGCAGATCCAGATGCTCCTGTCTACTACCTGACGGACAACCTGGCATCTGGCGTCCTTGCATTTTTTCCTTGAATGAGAAGCCAGAGAGAAAGACAGTCGGAAGGGATCTGCATCAAGCGACACCTGGTTCACCCCATTCCCTGCACAATGGGCATGATCGCGCGGCAACCATCATCTTTTTCAATCCAATCCCCCGGGTATCAGCTCAATACTTAGGGGGATAACAGTGTGGTGCCGGGGCGGGAGGATTTTTCTTCCGCTCCAGGCCTACCGGGCTGGTCTCTTCAGTGACTTATCTGCGGGGGACACCCGCATGCCAAGGGCAATTGAGCGTTCTTGCCAAGACTTTCGTCCCGTGGATCTGCGATGGCAGAAGTAAGTACCATGGGTAACAAGGCAATGGCGGGCAGGCTTGCCCCTTTGGCATTCTCGCATTCGTCGAGCTGCGGCTTCCTCCACTGATAAGTCACGAAACCGGGGACCCATCCGAAGGATGGGGAGTCCGAGCAAAGCGAGGACAAACCGGGGACCCGCCCGAAGGGTGGGGTCTGAGTCGAGCGAAGAAGAGACGGCGCCCTCCCGGCAGTCGCGTCAGAAAAACCCTTCTGCCCCTATTTATTGAGCTGTTACTCCCCCGGCTATCAGGGCCGGTCTCAACATGTTGTTTCCTTTTCGGATTCATTGTTTTCAGCCATCTTTTCCATCTTTCTCTTCTTTTTCTCTTCTTTTTTCTTTTTCTTGGCAAGTTCTTTTTGCCGCTTCATAAATCCGTAATTCGGCCTTGACATGGCCTCTCCCTTCCAGGCTGGTGTGTGCTGTTAAGAGGATGTAGAACCGCCTTTTTTCTTTGTAACTTCTCCGCCACGTGCGAAGAAGTTGGATAGCGGGGATTCTGCCTCCCCCCCAAGATAAAAAGCGGATACAGCTCTTGCGAACGGCGATGGGGTCTTGACATTCAGTCTGTTCCAGCCCCAAAGGCAGACTTTTACAAGACGGCATGCCTTTGATTGCCTGCTCAAGGCAGGCTTAAGATTATGGGAATAACTACAAAAAAGGCACCCCCTGTATCACAGGAGATGCCTTTCTTGTCTTAAAGTACAGGTTAGACAGCAGTCACATTGACGGCAGCCGGACCCTTAGGGCCTTGCTCGACGTCAAAGGTTACGTGTGTACCCTCGCTGAGGGACTTGAAACCAGCGCCATTGATGCCGCTGTGATGGACAAATACATCCGGGCCGTTCTGCTGCTCAATAAAGCCAAATCCTTTATGGTCGTTAAACCACTTAACCGTTCCATTAGTCATGATATCATCCTCCTTTCAAAATATTTCAACATTACAAACTGAAGGATGATAGCGTTGCAAAACGGATATTTCCTGCAGAAAGAAAACCCCCGCCAATTTGCGGGAGGCCTTAGTTGATTTTTTATTATAACCACCCTTATGGATAATACAAGCGAAATTCGTATGCAGGGCAGGGGTATCGCATGAAATAGTGCTGGACAAAATTATTTGGAGAGGAGATAATGGGGTGGCTTACTGTATACACAATTGAAAGCAGGCACCTGTCTCAGCCCAGTTTATTTTCCCGGTAAAATGCCAGGGTAAAATCCAGGTAAAGAGGGTGGGATTGCCTGCTGTATAGAGTCCCACATTGAGTCTGAAAAACATCCCATAATCAGTGCCCGATATAGTCCTCAGAATAATAACCGGTGCGGCGATGTGTGAGACAATTTCTGGA